>CALABN010000284.1 GCA_937885735.1 uncultured Bacteroidota bacterium
TCCCTTATGGATCCGGTACATATTACTTGCCTGCACGAATCCAGATTGCCAACGAACCAACTGCATACGGAACTGTTACAAGCCGTCCTGTAAGTGGAGCGCATTATGCATTAAATGTAAAGACTAACGTCTTGCAATGCTATTGGAGCAACACAAGTGCTGAATTTGAAGGAGTAACCAATGTCAACCATATATATCAATATGCAGATGGAGTGGTGAATGGCACTGAGAATTCTTATCTTCCTGGTTGCTATGTGCCATACTCGTGGTCTTTCGTACCAAACAATTCATTGGTTGACAAGGCAAACAACCGCATGACATATCCTGATGTCAAGATAGACGGTGATTATACTTGCGGTTCGCAAGCTACATTGGACAATTCACCGGCAAGATTGTATAGTTCTGGTTCTGGTTCTGGCAATTGGAACGATAAATTTTCTTGGAGTTCAATAGGTGTTGGTGAGACTGGCGGAGCAGGAGTGCCTGGTTCGGCCACCATTGTATTCATCGGTGATGAGTCACACAACCATACCATAACAATGAATGCAGACAATGGTACATGTGGAAGCTTGAATATTGCTGAAGGTTCGGTGCTCGACTTGAAGGCGACCAACGGTCATAACTTAGGTATGTTGCCAGATGCATCGGTTGCCGGCAAGGGTACCATGAGAATAAGCAGTAACAATTATTTCCCTGGTGGCGACTTTGGCGCATTCCTCGGACCTAATGGAGGTACTGTGGAATATTATGCAAATGGTTCCAACATTACGCCTTCTGCAAGTATTGTCACATACAACAATTTGACATTAAGGTCAAATGGAACCAATTATGTAACAATGCCAAATATCGATTTGACAGTTTATGGCGATTTGGTTTCACAGGGTGGATCTGCTACTAATTACAACAGGTTCAATACTGCTAATAATAGTCGAACACTTACTATTGAAGGCAATGTTAATGTAAAAAGTGGCAATCTTGCATTTGCAAGTGCATCAATTCAAAATTTAATAGTAAATGGTGATGTAATTGTTGAGGCTGGCGCATTTTTTAATGTAAAAGCAACAACTAATTTTACAAATACACTTACCCTTTATGGTAACATGGTTGTTGACGGAAGTTTGAGTTTTGTGAATAGTCAACAAGAGGTTGCCACAACATTTACCGGAACAAGAAACGACACCATTAGAGGAGATGGCTCTATCAGCCTTTATACATTGACTTGCGATAAAGGCACAGATGCAACTCCGGTGCTTTATCTTGAAAGGAACATATCTACAAGTGGAACAACAGCATTCCTAAACTTGCTGAATGGTACTTTCCGTGCCAATGGAGCTGGAGTTGACGTGACGATTATTGGCAGTGAAACGTTTACCATACCGGCAACGGCTTGTTTGTCAACTCAACTGGGAACATTTAAACTAGAAACGTCAGGAGCCAAAGATGTCATACTTAATGGTAAGATTGAAGTCCTTGGCGGTGAAATGATTATTGGTAATGGCAATAACGGCAACGACATAGAATATGCAGGTGGCGGTGAGCCTGAAATAGATGTACAAGGCGGTACGTTGACGGTAAATGGTCAGATTCGCCGAAACACTGCTATTACACTTGGTTCGTTGACTTACAGACAGAGTGGTGGTGAGGTGATAATCAATGGCAAGGGACGTAACAACAACCGTGCATTGCTCGAGATAACCAACAATGGTAAGTTCATCACATCAGGCGGTACGCTTACATTTGCTGGTGGTGCGGGTTCTACAGAGCAGTTTGGCGACGTGCTTATCACACCTGCTGTATGCGAAGCCACTGGTGGTACAATCCAGTTGGGAGTCGGCAGTACAAGTACTCAAACATTCTATTTCAATGCATCGCCACAAATTTACAATTTGACACTTGGTGCACCAGGCACGACACAATATCTTGAGTTGAAGACAAATGCCCTTGACATGCGTGGTACATTGACAATAAACGGAAATTCGGAATTCCATGCTGAAGGGTTTGACGTTACTATTGGTGGCGATATTGTAAACAATAATTCAAGTACGGATTTCGGACTAAATGTCGGTGGTTTCCAACCGGGCAATTCGGAGCAAATCACGACATTGAATGGTAATGCCAATCAGACTATTATTGGTAATAACAATTCTATCAATTTTGCATACCTCACAATTGAGTCTGGTGCAAAAGTTTCATTAAGCGACATTGATGTCTATTCAAACAACGACATCTTCCTTGCAAAAGGCACGTTGGATGATGCAGGCAATATTGTCCATATAAAGAAAAATGTCATTAACGATGCCGTTCACACAAGTTCAGTTGCAGGCGGTGGTATCCGTATTGATGGTAACAGCAATGACCAGATGATAAAGTCGTCGTCAGGAAGGTCTGGCGAGTATGGCAACTTGATAGTTGACAATAATGTGACAATGAACGACAACATTCTTGTCAATGGCACTATCACTCTAAATAAGATTTTGAATGTTGGAAGCAACTTGTTGACATTGGGTGCAAATTCAAGTTTCGCTGGTATGCCAAGCGAGGCGAATATGCTTCTGCTCACTGGAGCCATTGGCGATTTGGGTGTAAAGCGTATGTTGCCAGCCAATTTCAGTGGAACAATTGAATTCCCTGTTGGGCGTACCAATGTCTATTCACCTGCCAAATATACATTCACATCGATGAGTGGTAGCAATGCCTATGTAACAGTTAAGGTTATTGGTTACAGACACGTGTCAATGAATATGACACCTGTTGGAAGTGTTGATTCTTACTGGTCAGTTACATCAGGCGGAATAAGCAGTTGTCAGGTTACACACGAATATAATTACGATGAAGACGACTTGATGGCTGGCACTTCTGAAAGTGACTTGATGGCAAAACGCTATTTTGACAACAATTGGGTAAATTATGCAGAAGGCACGTTCTCAGTCGATGCCGACAATAACATAATAACCATTCCTTCGCTATCATACCTTGATGGTGAATATACGGCTGGTTATACAGGTTATAGTTGCCAACCAAAGATGCAGAGCAAGACTTCAGGCGATTGGAAAGACATATCTACTTGGCAACAATGGAACGGATCAGGATGGGAAGATGCACAATCTATACCAAACGGCAATCCTGTGACAATATGTTCAGGCCATACCGTTACAATCACTCAAAATGGTATGTCTGCTTATAGTGTTGATATTACAGAAGGTGCTACTCTTGATGTAGGCAATTCAAATCAACATAATTTAGGCTTGATAAAAGGTGGTGGTACTATTAGAATTACAGCCCTTCAGCCTGTAGGCGAAGAGGCAAGTTCTTTCAAACTGCCTGGTGGCGACTATGAAGATTTCTTTGCAAACACCAATAGTACTATAGTGTTCTTCAATGGCAATCACAATGCAATATTGCGTGAGCAACCTGGCAACTTCTACAAGCCATTTAACAATGTTGTATTTGAAGGTTCTGGCTATATTGGCGTCACAGCGCAGTCATTCTATGCCAAAGGCAATGTCACAGTAGAAAATAACTGTCATTTGGACAATTCAAGCCTTAATCGTCCATTCTATGTTGGTGGTGATTTTACAGACAATAACACAACAAATACTGGTTATGTCTGCGGTACAAGTAGGGTGATATTCTACGGCACCGAAGAGCAGACAGTGACGTTAGGCGTAGATGCCAACTTCTACGATTTGGAAATCCAGAATCCTGCAGGAGTCACTTTGGCCCAAAACAACATCAATGTAGCCAACAAGCTCAACCTTGTTTCTGGTAACTTCAATACAAAGTCTGATACGCTTATCAGCTTGTCAAGTTCAAGCACCAGTGTTGTCAGTGGAGGCGGAGCAAATTCGTTTGTCAATGGCCCGTTGCGTAAGTACATAAGCAACAGTAGTTCGTTTGTATTCCCTGTCGGCAATGATGACCGCTATGGCAATATCACATTGTCAGGAACAAGTGGCGCTGGATTCTGGACTGTACAGTATTTCAATGCAGATCCTAATTCATTTGGCACTACATACACATCGCCAATTTCAGGCATCAGTGAAAACGAGTATTGGACAGTGACAAGACCAAACGCTTCGGCAACAGCTAAGATAGGCTTGCGTTGGGATGACCAGTCAACACCATATTCCGACATTGCAATTGTTAGGTCTCTTTTGCAAGTGGTAGAGTTTGGCAACAGTTGCTGGACATCACGCACAGCAACACCAGTTGGTTCAAGTGTTGCGAGTGGCGTTATAACCACCAATTCCAATGTTACTGAAGATGACTACATCTTTACACTAGGATTTACTGGAGTTGTGGCTTCAATCACGACAACCGAATTGCAGGAAATATGCGACGACGGTGTATCTACAGCAAGTGTCAGCGTGACATTTAGCGGTGAACAACCTTGGCGATTGAAATATCAGGTTTCTGATGGTACTTCAACATCTTCCAATACAATCAGCAACATAACAACCTCACCATATGTTATGTCGTTTGGTGCATCTGATTTGGGAAGTGCAGGTACTTACACCATTTCGTTGTTGGAAGTTTCGGACAAGACTTCAGATGGTATTGTATCTTCAAACGTTGGACAAATAAAGGTTTTGAGGACTTACACACCAACAATAACTGGTTCTAACATATCAGGTGCCGGTGAGTCTCGTCAATATAGTGTTGAGTCACACGAAGGAAGTACATATACTTGGTCTTGGGCTGGTTCAAACGGAGGAACATTATCTGAAAATGGAAATACTGTTGGTGTCGCATTTATAAATACATTAGGAACATATACTCTTAAGGTTGTTGAAAAATCTATTGATAATTGCGAAGTATCAAGCACATTTGACATTACCGTTAACGACATACCTTCACCGTCGTTTGAGTTTGAACCAAACGTATGTTCAGATGATATAATAACTTATGCAACTGAAGCTACAGGAGGCCAGTATGAATGGACAGTAGATGGAACCGTTGTTGGTACAAGTAATTCTGTTGATATCAATTGGGCGTCATATTCTACAACAACGCATACTGTAAAGATTAAACAGACAAAGATTGGTGACATTTCTGGTGAATATTCACAAGATATTACAGTTCATCAGAAGCCTGTAGCACAAACAATTGCCAATATTGAGGCTGTCTGCTCTGGCAATAAGGGCAATGTTGTCTTGAATGGGTCGGAAAACAATATAAGTTACTATTTGTATGACGATGGTGACAACTTGATTAGTCAGACTGTTTCTGGTACAGGCAACAGCATCACGTTGACAACATTGAACAACCTTTCGGCCAACACAAACATTTATGTTGTAGCAACCAACTTGGGTTGCAATGTTGCACAAGACAACTATCAGCGACTTCCTGCTTCTGGAACAGAAACGATTACAGTCTTGGAATCGCCAACTATCAGTTATACAATGCCTGACTTGTATTTGGGTACACCTTCTGATTTGGTTTATACTAAAACATCTACCGTTGACCCAACAAGTTACAGCATCGATTATACTGTAGGTGGTGATGATAAAACTAACGTTACACTTGGCAATATCACTATAGTTCCGACAGACGAACAGGTTGCAGGTAATTTTACAATTACAGCTGACAACGGATGCTATACAAGTTATGATTTCGATGAAACAATACTTGAAGGCTACGTATGGAGTGGAGCAAGTTCAACAACCAATTGGAACGATGCCGGCAACTGGTACAGTGGGGCAGTACCTACTGAATCAAACAGTGTCATCATTCGTAACAATACCAAGCAACCTGTTGTTGAGGTCACTACGGCAAAGGCAAAGGACGTCGTCATAGAGGCAGATGCATCATTGACAATGGGCAATGACAGCAAGTTGTCGGTTTATGGTGACTGGAACAAGTCGGCCGGCTCCTATTTCACTTGTGGCACATCTACTGTGGCATTCTGTGGAACTACCAATGTTTACGGACAAACAACATTCAACAAGGTTGAAATTTCTGGAACATTGAATGCCGGTGACGAACAATTGACTATAAATGGCGATGTTGTCAACAATGGTACATTCAATGGAAACAGCACAGGTTTGGTTGTGTTAGATGCTGAGTTGTCGCTTTCAGGAACAGGCACCTATAACTTTACAAACTTGAATGTTGAAAACAATGTGGCTGTTAATACCAATATCAATGTTGAAGGCTCTCTGAGCTTGTCGGCATCCAATTCAGTATTGGCTATGGCTAACGGAACAATACTTGCCTTTGGAAACTCTGCAAGTGCCGAGAGTAATTCAACTACTGCCTATATTGATGGAGTAATGACAAAACGTGGCTCGTCGGAATTTACTTTCCCTTCTGGTAACAACGGTCGTCGTGCCAAGATAGGCGTAATACCAGGTACAGGGGCGGATGAAAATACAGTGTTTACTATAAGTTACAGTTATGTACCAACTGACGACCATTCAAGTACAACCGACCATCCTGATTTGGGGCACGTAAGCAAGGAGGAAACTTGGAATGTATCCTGCACGCCTGCCAATACACCTTCAAACCTTAGATTGTATTGGGATGATGGAGAAAAGAGTGGTATCACCGATTTGTCAACTTTGATTGTGGCACACAAGGTCGATGGCACTTGGGTAAGTGTTGGATATAGAGAAAGAGGCGGTACTATTGAGTCTGGTTGGGTTCTGTCAGAAACTGTTACTTCATACAGTCCGTTTACATTTGGTTCGACGGATGAAACCGAAAATCCTCTTCCTGTATCGTTTGTTGATTTCACAGGCAAGGTTGACGGCAATGCCATTTTACTGGAATGGGCTACAATGTCAGAATTGAACAACGAACACTTTGAGATTGAACGTTCTGTTGATGGCAAGAATTTTGTAATCATAGGTTATGTCGAGGGTGCTGGCGTATCTTCTGAAAGAATCGACTACCAGTTCACTGACAACACTCCTGAATACGGCTATCAATACTATCGTTTGTTGCAAGTCGACTACAACGGTGTACGTACTTACGCCGACAAGATTATCAGGGTTCTGTATCAGAACAACGATGAGGACCGTGTGCTCGTTGCACCTAATCCTTCTGACGGACAGTTCCGCATCAGCGTAAATGGCAACATAGCCAACGGTACCGTACAGATAATGTCGCAAAACGGTATGGTTGTTCGCGAACTTGATGTTGATGGATGTGAGTCGATGATTGACATTACCGATTTGTCGAACGGAATTTACTTCCTGCGCTACGTTAGCAACAGCAAGGTGTTCCAGCAAAAGATAGTCAAGTTCTAAATTGAACTATATGTAACTAAAAAGCCGAATCCCGCAGGGTTCGGCTTTTTTTATTCTGAATGACTCTAAAAGTCGTGATGCTTGGCTTTGTGTTGAGAGGTTTATGCACTACTCTGTTTTGAAGTCTGGTGGTTGGGGATTATGATTTAAGAAACGCTTCGGCTTCCGCGATTTTTTCAATGGAGCCACAATCGAACCAGTAGTCGTCTTGGTGTGAGTAGCCTTGAATCTTGTATTTGCTGGCAAGGTTCAGATAGTGCGGGACTATGGGGAAAACCTCGTCGGCAGGGAATTTGTCGAAGAGTGTCGGCGACATTATGTGGATTCCGCTGAAGGCATATTGTGTCAGGTTGTTGCGGGTGTCCACGTATATCGACTCGCCTGTCTTGGTGTTTTGCCAACCTTTGAGTTGCAGGCTGTCGTCGAACAGCAGGTACCGCGAACTGTTGCGCTGGCGTATGGCCAATGTGGCGTCGGCGTTTGATGTGAGGTGATGTTGCATCATAGCCTTTAGGTTGATGTTTGAGAGTATGTCGACGTTGGCAATCACTATTGGGCTGTCACCGCTGAACAGATGTGTGGCTTTCTTGAGTCCACCGCCTGTGTCGAGCAGTAGGTCGCTCTCGTCGGATATCTGTATGTCGATGTCGTATTGCAGTTTGGCTATGTAGTCCTTCATCAGGTTGGCAAAGTGGTGCACGTTTATTACTATGTGCGTGGCACCGTTGGCAATCAGCATCTCGATGCTGTGTTCCAAAAGTGTCTTTCCGCATACATTGACCAGTGCCTTCGGGCGGTCGTTGGTGAGTGGTCGCAGGCGTGTGCCCAATCCTGCCGAAAATATCATTGCTTCCATTGTGGTAGATTGCTAATTTGTTGGTTTTAATACGGTTGAGGGACGAAACAAGGGGGCTACATTGTCTCGGTTATTCCTTGCTCGCGGTGTATCAACTTTACCCGTATCTTATATGTTTTACTAATCTGTTCGGCAAAATTCTGCGCGCAATATACAGAGCGATGTTGTCCGCCTGTGCACCCGAAACTTACCATAAGGTTCTGGAAACCACGGCGTTGGTAGGTCTCGATGGTGGGCGCGACGATGCTTACGGCCTGTGCAAGGAACTCGTCGATGGTTGAGTTGGCCTTGAGGAAATCGACCACGGGCTTGTCGCGACCTGTCAGCATCTTGTATTCGGGGTAACGGCCTGGGGTGTGCTGTCCACGG
>CALABN010000285.1 GCA_937885735.1 uncultured Bacteroidota bacterium
CGGTAACGCTTGGTTACGGTTAAATCTTCATTTTTGATGTGAATTATTGTAACTATACTTTGAAAAGAAATACAGTTTTCTGCCATCAGCGGAAAGCATTGGGTAAGTTTCGTCATACAAAGTATTAATGGAATCTCCCAAATTTTCAGGCGTGCTCCAATCGCCGTTCGGCAGTTTAACCGAATAATACAGGTCAAGGCCTCCAAAACCTTCCAGGCCTTCGCTTGAAAAGAACAGAGTATCGCCATTCTGCGTAGCATATGCACCTTGTTCAAACAACTTCGTGTTCACTGTTTGCGAAAGCATATTCTTGCCCTTGAAAGCGCCTTTCTCAAAAGAAGTCGACATCAAATCGTGTTCTGCTCCATAACCATCAAACATAAAGAACAACTCGCCGCCACTGTTTGACCAACCAGCCACCATCTCGTTTTCGATAGAATTGACGGCAGTGACAGCTTTGTTCTTCTTGAAATCGCCCGATTCAGAATTTGCAGAAAGCACGTCCCACGAATACTCGCTGATTTCAGTATCAAACTTGCGGTTTGTTGAATAGACAAGAATGCTATTGTCGGCGGATAGCATTGGCGTAATGTCGTCCATATCGCTGTTGATGTTCTTGCCCAAATTGACAAAAGTGACATTCAAAGGCGACTTTACAAGTCGTTCAGCATTGTCAATGTAAGCACCAACGGCGTCCAACTCAATGACATTCTTGCTTTTTGTCCTTGCCTTTGACAATGTGGCACGAGCATTTTCGAAATCGTGATTATATAGATAAGCGCGGGTGAGTGCCAACAGAAAATCTTCTTCTTGACCATATTTCACCTCCGCCTTCAGCAAATATTTGAGCGCATCGGCAGGCATTGAGTTTGTCCTCACCTTGCAGATGCCTATGCCGTAGCATACGTCGACATTACTTGTATCCTTTTTATATACATTCAAAAAATTCTTCAATGCGACAGGATAGTTCTCCTGCTTGAAATGGAAATTTGCTTCGCGGATGCCTTGTCCCATCATTGTCGATGGCAACAAAAGTGCAAAGGCAAGCAAAGGAAATAATATGTTTTTCATACAATCTAAATATCTATTTGACAGGCTTAAGCAAGAAGGTCTCCTCCCTATAATCATCTCCTATATTGACATGTTGGGCCTTTTTTATACCAGATTCCTGACCCTCAAACTTCACCTCAATCTCATAATCGCCTTCATACAATACAGGGAAGAACATTCCTTCTTCAGTGACATCAAGTTGAGCCACAATGTTTTCATATTGATCATACACTATGGCATACGCCTTAGGCATTTTGGGGTCATAAGAGACAGCGGAATTTTCATTTTCACCAACTAATACAAATGCCATAATATTACATGGCTGAATGTTTTCATCACCAAAATCAAGTCTATAAATATCCAAATTGCCCCTTCCCTCTTTACGTTTTGCCGCAATATAAGCGGTTCCGTCAGCAGCGTAAGTTATTTTAGTATTGTCAAGTGGTGTATTTATTGGGAAACCAAGATTACGAGGTTGCGACCAAGTACCGGTCGATTCATCAAAAGACGACCGTTGAATGTCATATCCGCCAATACTATTCCAACCCTTTGATGCAAAATAAAGAGTACGTCCATCAGGGCTCAAAGAAGGATAGTTTTCATCATATTCAGTATTGATGTTTGTACCCAAATTCTGCGAAGGTCCCCATTTCCCATCAGGTCCCTTGTGGGCAACATACAAATCCAAACCACCTCGACCACCTGGCTTGTCGCTAGCGTAATATATGGTATTACCGTCAGCAGAAAAGCAGGCTCCCATTTCAATATCGTCAGTATTCATATCGGCTGGCAACTCCGTTGCAGGCGCTTTTGTAAACTTCGCGCCCTTGCGAGTGTACATTTTAATATCGTGAGTCGCATAATCGCCATTGGCATAAACAAGGACCTTGTTACCATCAGGCGAAATGCCTACAACATTTTCGTCATCGTATGTACTGATTGGTATTTGCACCGCCGATTGCCATACTCCCTTTTTTTGTTCACTGTATTGACCGCTATAGATATAGGAATCATATTCCTCTACCTTGTGACTATTGCTGGAAAAATACAATATGGAATTGTCGGGTGCCACACACGGCAACATATCGTCAAATTCAGAATTAATTGTAGTATCAAGACGAGTGAATTTTACATTTAAAGGCACGTTGATAAGCTCCTTCGTATATTCGCACATATCAATCATTCTATCACATTCGAACAAGTCGTTTTCATCAATACCGACCATCTTATACTCATAAAATGCCTCTATGGCCTCCGTAAAACGATAATTGTACATATACGCCTTCCCGAGGAAGTACTTTGTACGGATAGGATAATTGTTGAAACTGACTACATATTCCAGAAATTGCACCGATTTTTCCTTGTCAACGTTGGTTTCCGTATAGCAAACGCCAAGTTTGTAATTCAAGTCAAGATTTTCCTTGTCGTATTTGTAAAGGACCTCATAATTCTGAAGTGCAAATTCATAATCACCTTTCTTAAAGGCATTTTCAGCATATTTCTTTATCAAAAGGATATCAGCAGCATCCTGTGCCTTAACTGGCATTGAAAGAGCCAAGAATAATGCAATTGCCGACAGCAATCTATATTGTAAGGACATTTTAATGTTGTTTTCAGATTTAAGCCACAAATATAAGAATATATTGTCGTTTGGCCAAATAAAAAATTTAATTCAGCCAAAGATTGGGCAATAATATCTCATTTGGCTGAATTGTATTAGAAATTATACATTTTGTATTATACAACAATAGATAACGTAATTTGTTGAATTGACCTTCCCTGTCTACTTTTGTAAATCAAAAACACAGAAAAACATCACCGATGTCTACTTCGGGAAATTATTATTAACTAAAATTATTTTCTGTGTCTACTTCTCGGGAGCGGTACAGAGCGGTACAAAGGACCGGCCAACATTTTGAGGAAATTGCGAAAAGTGGCTAAAAAGATTTTGAGGAAATTGCGAAAAACCCCAGAAAAAATTTTGAGGAGACAGCAATTCCCGCTATATTCGCACTGTCAGAAAGTATTATTATGGAACCTGAAAGAATCTTTAAGCGTAAGATTTATAATCGCCTTCTTCAATGGAAGGAAAGTAGTAACGGTAAGAGTGCCCTACTCATTGAGGGGGCTCGCCGAATCGGCAAGTCCACCATCGTTGATGCCTTTGCCCG
>CALABN010000286.1 GCA_937885735.1 uncultured Bacteroidota bacterium
AAATCTACTCGATAAAAATTCAAAAATCTCTCGAAATCAATTTATAGAACCCACCATAAATTGAATATCAAAACTTAAACTAAAGTTAATTACAAATATTCCTAAAGACGTGTAAAGCAACCCCCACTTCATTTACTAATACGATATAAAGCTAATTTGCAAGTATTTACATATAAGAAACACATTTTTACCGGACACTAATAAAATTTTATACATTTGAAACCAAATAAACGCGCCATGTCAACAAAGACTCTTTGGAAAATACAATATATGAACTTGTGTGTATCTCAATTTGCAAAAGCAAACAAAATGACGCAACAGTTATCGTATCGGTATTTGCGTGAGTTTAAAGGCATGGATTTTCTTTACAACATGCCAATGGCAGAAGCCTTTGATACAATATACAATTCGGCGACTTATCAAAAAATAAAAAATAAAAATACAGGATTATACAGGTAGTCCTGCATACAATTACGAATTTTTAAAACAAGAGATGATTAATTAAACAATAAAAACGAAAATATATTAAAGTTTAACATACAGCATTGGCTATTATTCTTGTCCAAATCAAAAGCCTGCAAACTGATGATTTAGAATTATCGGATAACGCCAATCCACGAGAGGACTGTTCTCTCGCACCACTTGTTTGAAGTTGATGCTCATGCCGTTTAGGTGTGGGCTAATCTAGCAAGTGGGCGGGGTTCTTGCAGGCTCCTCGTGGACAAGATAGAGAGGCTCCCACCTTTCTTTTTATCCGACAATGAGATTGATAGTGTGATGCGCCAACACTATCAATTAATTATGTCATATACCAACAAAAGAACATATATACACAGACAAATCAATTTGTTCATATATGTTCCATATTTGTGTTGTAATGGCCCATAATACAACACATTTTATTAACACCAATAAACTCATCAACAACTCAAAATAAAAATCAGAATAACTAACATATTGAATTATGAAAACTTTAATCACAAAATATCTTATTACTGCACTTTTTACTTTAATATTTACATCGTCTTTTTGCCAGGACTTTACTGTCAAAGTGGCATCTACAGAAAACAACAACAACTTTATATTGCCATTGAAACAAGGCACCAGCACAACATTGGATGTAACAGTAACAAACAATAGAAAAGATACGTGTACCGTATCTTATGTTAGCCATTGGTATATACCCGACTCATGGGTAAAATGTGGAAACAATGGATTGACCCTTAAACCAAAACAAAGCGGAAATTACAAGCTTACCATCACCATACCAAGTGGAGACGCATACTCTGGTACTTATACTTTAAATCTGGACTTTGAAGCAACAATGAAAAACGGATCAAAAATGGCCTTTTCAGGAAACATGCAAACATTATTTGTTGACAATACAGCACCAATTGCGCCCACTTACACAGTAACAAAATCGAGCTACAACATCACTATTTCCTCTTTTCACAGTTCAGATGCAGGGTGTGGCACATACACCACTTTCAACGCAGGAACTGGCATAAATGGGATAAAAGAATATACCATCTCCATTTCAAAAGGAGGAAACACCGTCAAAAGCGAAACAAAAAAAGCCACAGACATTGATTACTACAAAATTAGCAACCTTACAGCCAACACTACATACAAAATTTCAGTGACGGCCACTGATTTGGCAGGAAATACAAGCAAAGCCACAGAGAAGAATGTACTAACGGCTCCTGCCCCACCAACAATAAAAGCATCTGACATTACCTGTATGGATGCCAAACTGTCGTGGAACAAAGTTAATGGTGCCATTGGCTATTATATCTACAGTAACGGGAAATTACTAAACAGCACACCTACTTCAAGCACAACATATATATTAAAGGGACTAAAGGAGAACACCTCTTACAAATGCTACGCAATTGCCATCAATTCAGAAAAGGCCGAATCCGACCATAGTAAAGAAATAGAAATAAAAACAGTGAGTTCGCCTAAAATAAAAGGAGGGGAACGTGTCTGCAAGACTGGCAGCTGGACTTATTCGCTGGATTACGTGCCAACGGGATTTACTGTCACATGGGGGTGCAGCTCAAAACTTACAAAGACATCATCGTCCAACGACAAAGCCACATACAAAGCCAACAGCAATGGCAATGCGGCAATAAAAGCCACAATAAAATCGCCATATGGAGAGACTCTCGAACTTACAGATCTGAATGTATATGCGGGAGTGCCTACTGCTCCAACCAGCATAAATGGGCTTTACTCAAATATGAAATACTCAGCAGGAAGCCAATACAATTTCGGTGTCACAAATAGCACAATGGCCAAAAACTACAACTGGATAGTCACCGGCGCAACAATCTACGGAAGCAACAGCAATAGTGTCATTTCTGTTACAATGCCGACAATGAGAAGTGGTGAATACGACAGAATGTTCACCATAAAAGTATGCCGAAAAAACGAATGCGGAACAAGTCCATATTACAGCGCCAATGGCACCATTAGAGCAGGTCTTCCGTTACGAATGGTCAATGACAGCACTATGGAATATGACAGCATTACAACTGTCACTCATAGTTTAGACAATGCCATTAGCACCTACATTAACAACAACAATGAAAACAAGCACATAAAGCTATATCCTAACCCAACAAACGGAATTTTGCACTTAATTGCACACGATGGCCATATCAATTCGTTGGAAATAATCAACATAAATGGCATTACTGTAAAAAAGACAAACTATACAGAATCCGACAGCAATATCAGCATTGATGTTTCAGACCTTGCCAACGGTCTATACATCTTGAACATTAACAACAACCAAGACCAATTAAGCTTCATAAAAGAATAGTGGTCAGCGTCAACAAACAAAATATTTGTTGAAGCCCAATTCAAGCAAACAATTTATATATTTACTCACAAATACTTTAAATAATGAAAGCAAAACACATCATTCTATCATTGTTCATATTGGCAACAACCTGCTCGTGCGAAAAGGAAGATGATCCGACAAAGGAAAATCCTTTCAACGGGAGGACGACAGCACAGTTCAATCCAAAAAAGGATTACGGCACAGTTACCGACATTGACGGCAATGTGTATAAAACCATAAAAATAGGGGACCAGGTTTGGATGGCTGAAAACTTGAGAACCACTCATTACCAGGATGGAGAAGCCCTATCACAAAACGACTACACTTGGTATAGAGAAGGCGATACATTAGACTATACGCACATTTTCACTCCACATTTAGTTCAACACAATGCTACAGAATATACGGAAGAGGATCTTAATACAATAGCCACTCATGGATTTAGTTACTCATGGTATGCAGCCACCGACAAACGCAATATCGCACCAAAAGGATGGCGCGTGCCAAGTTCCAAAGATTGGGAACGATTGATAACCTATTTAAGCGACAATAACAAAGACTCCATTGCAAGTTTAAAATTGAGGGCAAAAGGAGACCTTTATTGGGAAGACGGCGACAGTCCATTCCTGAATATTTCAGGGTTTACCGCTGTTCCATGGATACCATACGCAGGCAGTTCTCACTTTTGGGCCACAGATATACATGAATGGACATCAGAAAATAATGAAATATATGAATTTGTAACACATGTATTCATCCAACCAGATGGTGCTAGTTTCTTTTACACAGATGATTATTTACACAAAATTTCGATTAGATGCATAAAAGAAAAACAATAAAAACATAAACTATGGGAGGCTAAATGCCTCCTTTTTTATAGATTTCACAATCTTTACCTTTAGAAACAGATGTGAAAAATGACACTTAAATCTTGAATTTACGAATAGTATTTCCTATTGCTAGAATAACCTTGTATTTTTCATTTGATTGATTTTTAACAAAAAGACATATGTCAGTATCAAAAATATTGTGCAACAGCAACAAGCAGACTATACTGCCATAACCACCGTTCTGGAAACAATTATACGGAGTTCACCTTCAAACAACTATCCGACAAGATGCGACCTTTGGTTTACGAACTAGGGTTCTTGAAATGACAATCATCTATAGGTATAGCCCGATCAAAGAAACGCCAATGTCCACATAGACAAATGGCGTTTTCTTTTTTGGGTACGGACATTCCAATCGACCGTTTTTTTTATCACATTTACAAATGTGTTTACACAAATAAAGGTTATCGAAAATGAAAAAACTTATTTTATCTATCGCGACTATGGCTATGATTGGTACAACACTCGCACAAATACCTGAAGATTACGAAATTGCCACTTGGCAAGGATTTCGGAAATGCGCCATTACCTACTCTTTCGACGACGGTACGCCTAACCAAATTCCAGTAGCAATCCCCCTACTCGACAAATACGGATTTCACGGGACCTTCAATCTTG
>CALABN010000287.1 GCA_937885735.1 uncultured Bacteroidota bacterium
ACACCATCGTCCGTTCGGTCCCTCTTACTTCCGAAATACTCAATCCTCAAACGCCGGAGGATTCAAATGAATGGCCAAACGGAATCCGTTGTAGTCTCCTGCCGGCGAACACCACATCCTCGACGCAAGGAACGTGCGGAACCAACCCGCGTCATCGACGTTGCACCCGCACACGAGACGATAAGCCGGACTGCCATAGGAAACACCGACCGGATCGGTGCAATCCGAGCGGGACGCATCAGCGCCCTGTCCACCCGCACTCGTCATTGGCGCCGCATCCAGCACCCATTCCCGAACGCAACCGACGCAATCGTAAAGTCCCCATGCGTTCTGGGCAAGCGAGCCGACCTCATGCGTCGTCCCGGCCCCATCCTTGCCCGTCGCCACATGCCAGGAAATCGCCGACAGCTTCTCCTTCATTTCTTCCGTATTCGCCACTTCACCATTCCAAGCATGCTCACAGCCGTTGGGATACAGGCCCTCCACGCCCGCACGCGCCGCATATTCCCACTGCGCCTCGGTCGGCAAATCGATCAGGAACTTTCCGCCAAACCTGGCGCGAATCTTCGCGATGCCACTGCCATCTGCGACAGCGTACTTCGTCTGCGGCCAATTGGCCGTCGCCGTCGCACCGCGCAAATCCGTGTAAGTCAGCTTGACGGGCTTCTTCTCCGTCGGAGCACGATCCGTCGCGACCATCCATTGCGCCGACGTCATGGGGAAGATGCTGATGTAATAGTCGTAATTGGCGGTATCTCAGCACAGCTAGAAGGCGAAGGCGGCGACAAGGCCGACATTGAACTGCCAGTCGTACAACAACGTCTTGTTAAGGCTATGCACGAAACTGGCAAGCCTGTAGTATTTGTAAACTGCTCAGGTTCTGCTATCGCATTTGCTACTATCGAAGACCAGATTGATGGCTTGCTTCAGGCTTGGTATGCTGGCCAAGGCGGTGCAAAGGCATTGGCCGACGTCTTGTTTGGCGATTATAACCCATCAGGCAAGTTGCCAGTTACATTCTACGCTTCAAACAACGATCTGCCTGACTTCCTCGACTACAGCATGGAAAACCGTACATACAAGTATTTTAAGGGCACTCCACTCTATGCTTTCGGCTATGGTCTGTCATACACCACATTTGAATATGGCGAAGGCAAGATTTCAGCTAACGAGATGAATAAAGACGGCAATGTGACTGTTACTATTCCTGTTACAAATACAGGCAGTCGCGATGGCGAAGAGATTGTTCAGGTTTACGTCAAGGCACTTGACTACCCAGAGGCTCCAATCAAGTCGCTCCAAGGTTTCAGCAAGATAAAGGTTAAGGCTGGTGAAACAGCAACCGCAAGCATCAAGTTGAACGGCGAATCGTTTGAATATTACGATGCTACAATAGATGAACTTTCGGTTCGTCCTGGCAAGTATCAGATTCTTTACGGTTCATCATCACTTGACAAGGATTTGAAGTCGTTCGATTTTGAAGTGAAATAAATGGCGATAGGCAAGGCTCACAAGGCCTTGCCTATTCTCTTGAACTATATATTAACTAATAACTAAAAATTTGCAGAAATGAGAAAACCTATTCTCTTTGGGTTGCTCGCACTGACAATGGTCAGTTGCCAGACTGCAACCGACAGCAAAGTCAACAACAATCCAGTGTTGACAATTGAAGGCGGTCAGGTTCAAGGTGTGAATACTGAGACTGACGGCGTTGTTGTTTATCGTGGCATACCATATGCAGCCGCTCCTATTGGTGACTTGCGCTGGAAGGCTCCACAGCCAGTTAATGCATGGGAAGGCGTTATGGTTTGCGACCGTTTTGCTAACCCAAGTTACCAGCACATTCAGTATAAAGGTGGTTATTATACCGAATGGGGCTATGGCGATGAAGCTCCTTTCTCAGAAGATTGCCTTTATTTGAACGTATGGACAAAAGCATCAGGCGATGTTGACGCAAAACTCCCAGTTGCAGTTTGGATTCATGGTGGTGGCTATCGTGAAGGTTTTGGTACAGAGCCAGAATTTGATGGCCAGGAATGGGGCGCAAAGGATGTTGTTCTTGTAACAATCAACTATCGTCTTGGCGTATTTGGATTCCTTGCACACCCAGAACTTTCAGCAGAAAGCGAAAATGGTGTTTCTGGCAATTATGGCATTCTCGACCAAATCGAATCTTTGAAATGGGTAAAGAAAAACATCGCACAATTCGGTGGCGACCCAGACAATGTAATGATATTCGGTCAAAGTGCCGGTGGTGGCAGTGTTCGCACAATTTGCGAATCTCCACTTGCCCGTGGCCTCTTCCACAAGGCAGTCATCATGAGTGCTGGCGGTCTTGGCGGCATGGGTGGTGGCCGTATGCGCATGCCTGCAGGTTTCAACTTCGGCAACTTCGGCAACCGTCCTGCTGAGACAAAGATTGCAGCTTACAAGGCTCCACAAGCACCAGAAGGCCTTAACGCTCTTCAACGTGCTGAATTCAACACTAAAGTGATTATGGATTGGGCAGGCTACAACACATTGGCCAAAATGCGTGCTGCAGAGACAGAAGTAATGCATTCAGTAGGCACTATCTATTCTAATGCAACAGGCAACTTTGGCGGCATCACCGCTATGCCAATGGTTGATGGCTATGTATCTCGCGAAAGTTTCGACGAGGCTGCTCTTGATGGCACTCTTGCTGATGTTCCTTACATGATGGGTTACACATTGGACGATATGGGTGACATGTCAAGTGGCATTGCCGCATTTGGCTTGAATCGCGACAGCATTGGCAACAAATGCTATGTTTATGAATTTGCACGTCCATTGCCTGACGACGGCAAACACCCAGAAGTTACAAATCGTCTTCGCGGTGCTTTCCACTCTTCAGACCTTTGGTTTGTATTCAAGTCGCTCAAGCATTGCTGGCGTCCTTGGACACAAGGCGACTGGGATTTGTCGGAGGCTATGCTTACTGCTTGGACAAACTTCGCAAAATATAGCGATCCTAATGGTGCTGATGGTGGTGAATGGACTCCATACACTAAGGAAACCAACAAGTTCATGCTATTCAAGCTTGACGAGAATGATGTAGAGAACTCAGAAATGGGCGATCCTATCAAGTCGACACTTGGTGGCGGTTTCGGTTTCGGAATGCCAGCTGCTCCCGCTCCTGCTCCTGCCGCAAAATAATTTTGCAGAAATCAATATGAAAGGCTATCCATTTCGGGTAGCCTTTTTTGTTGTGTGTGTGGCTGGTATAATCAAAACATATCTACTGAAAACTTTTACCAAATAGTGCAAAAGTTTTCAGTAGGAAATCAGAAAAAACAATGAGGAACGATTTTTGATGGTTTTCGACACTTGGTGGCAGTTTCGGAATGCCTGATCCTGCTTCAAAATAATTTTGGCTGATAAAAACAAGAAAGGCTTATTTCATAAACGTAGTGACTGGCGTAAGGAGTAATAAGAGCTGTTAGCAACGCTTGTAGCTCTTCACCTACACTTTAAAATTAACGCCTTTCGGGAATTCAACGCCTTCTTCTTTCATTTGCTTGAGCATCTTATCCACTTCTTGCCATGGTGTTTCTTTTAGTTTGTAAATCATATAGTTTATATTATTCTTATAAGTTTCGAAACTAATTTTAGATACCTTTTCCTTTCGAATCATTCTTTTATCAATTTTCGACACAATAAAAGTTAAAACAATTGACGCAATGCTTATAATTTCCAATATATGTTCAATTCTATACGAAATAGGATGTAATTGTTTACTCATAACATACCCTGCATGCCCTCGCGAAGAGTGAGAAAAAATCCATAACAATGTCAACAAACATACAGCAACACACGAATAGAGACATGTTGAATAAACAAAACTATTTGATGTCTTATACTCAACACTTTCACAAGTACAATTTTTATTAGTTATTAAAAATGACAGTTTATCAATAAAACGCATTAGGCTATAACTATTTTTTTTATAATCCATAAACTGATTATACGAATCGATGCCATTAACTTCTTTTTTATACAATACTAATAACTTAACCAAAATCTCCTTGTTATCTGTTTGACTCATAAGACAAAAATATCGATATTTAAATTATCTAAATCATTGCTTTGCAAGAAATAGTTGCGACATATAATAGAAATATACTTACCAAAAAAGGTTGTTTGGCAACGAGTTCCATTGAACAGGGCTTCCATCAATTATTTCATCAGGGTCACGAGATTCTGCCAATGCCTTTCTCTCTTCATGTCGCTTGTCGGATGCCTTTTTGTTTAAAATGTCACGCAATTTCTTCATTCTACTTGGTATCCAATATTTGTTATTTCCGTTTAGCACGAGATGATATGTCACGCATAGAAATGCCTTGGCATTGTTGCTGAATACAATGGTATTGTAGTCATTCCATCTATGATGATTGAAGAAATACTCAATGTCAAGATTGCCTAATGGTATGACGTGTACTTTATCCATCTTTCCATATCGACTTTCATAAAACTTGACCATATCGTTTGGAGTGACTACAATGCGATGAATAGTATATTGTTCCGATATCATTTGCATTACATCAACACGTCCTTCTTTGTATTTTGTGATAGGCGTTGGAAAATCAAGTATCAGTTGTTCGCCATCAGCCAATGGTTCTTTTGGGGGCATCCCGTTTTTGAGAGCTTCTTCCAATTCTATTGTCAATATAAGTGAAGAAGACGAAGATTTAGGTGCATCGTCCTTCAGAAGCCATATTAGACATATTACAGACATTGCAACCAAAAATATGATTACCAAGGATAGCATATTCATTTGAACACTATTTTGTTAGCCGATAACAAATGTAAGTTTTTTAATATATCGATGCGAACTAGTGGACAATTATGTGCATAAACAAAAACAACCTACCTTCAAGATGGCTTGGATTGCGTAAAATGTTTCCTACTCAACAGGAACTTGAATCACAGTCAACCATTTTTCTGGGTCTTCTTGGTTCCAAATGCCATCGATATAGTTGGCGCGTGGCTGTCCTATAATCTTAAATCCTTGTTTATCAATATATTTAAAAATTTCAACATAACTGTCGTATAGTTTCTCGTATGGACCGTAGTGCTTCATGCAAACAGCTTTAGGAACGGCAGGAATCTTCTTGAATTGTATAAGTCCAGAATCGGCACCCATTTCTTCGACTTGTTCGCAATATTCAATGTCGATGTTCTCGGGCCGATATTCATTATGCTCAATAGTATAGCAATAGCCAGGCTCGGGACATTTGCAACCCAATCGAGCCATTTCAGGTCCTATCACTTCATAGCATAGGCGTCCTAATTCGCTGTATGATTTGATGACTTCGCGATGTGATGCAACAATAATCTCAGGAAGAGATTGAATACTAATATTTTCCATGTTTCTGATTTTATTTTGCGAGTCAATCATTGCCCGAAGCGTTTGGTTACGTCGTTGCAGCATCGCAAGTTCATGTTCCGTACTGCGGATTTTCTGTTCGAGCGACTTGATTGTTGGCTTCATGGTTCCTGACTCAAACAAATCGTAGATTTCTTCAAGCGAAAAACCGATTTCCTTCAGCGTGCGGATGTTGGCCATATTTTGCATTTGCGATACATTGTAGTATCTGTAGCCAGTCCATTCGTCAACTTCAGAAGGGCGTATCAAGCCAATCTTTTCGTAGTGGCGCAACGTTTTCACCGTGACACCGCAGAGCAATGAAAACTCCTTGATTTTTAATTTGTTGTTTGACTTGTTCTTCATAACGTTATTCAGAATTCACGGGCAAAGATAGTCTATGACCTAAGGTACGAGTCAAGTGAAAAATGATGATTTTTTCAGGGAAATGCCGTCTGCCCTATTTATAATATTTGTCGATTCCGCCAAAGCCTGTAATCATCTTGCCTGCCTTTGTCTTGGCGATAAGGCTGTTTAGGCGTTTCCTGAATTCTTCGGGACGCTTGCGTGCGGCATCAACGTATGCAATGCGTATTCGTTTGTATGGCGCAGAAAATTTGTCGAAGTTCTTCCACGTCTCAGCATCGCTCATTAGCGCGTTCAATATGTCGTCAGGGAATTCGTACGGCTTTTCGATAAGCGAAGTTATTCCCTCTTTTATTTTAGGATGAATGAGGCCCCGACTGTCAAGCCAGACAAGCCGTTCAATGTTCGGCTGCGAGTATTTGCTGCCTTTTCGGCGGGGCGTGAAACGCTGAATGCGGTGCAGTGGGTCGATGTGCTTTATTGTGCTGTCGATCCAGCCAAAGCAGAGCGCTTCTTCAACGGCATCATTGTATGAAATGCTGTCTTCGCCAGATGCCTTCATTGGAAACATAAACCATATTTCGGTTTCCTTTTCAAAGTTTTCTGACAACCATTCACGCCACTCGCTTCTGTCTGTGGCTCGAAAAATCTTTTGTGTTGGCATGGGAATTGTCTTGATTTTTGCCGAACGCTACTGCTATAACAAAAACGCGCCAAAGAAATGCAGTCTTTGGCGCGTCATTTTGCTATTCTGTAAATTATTTAATGTCAGCGGTTTTCTTTACCAAATCAAGCAATTCGGCTGATGTGGCTTGTGGATTTTTCTCAACCAGGTACCAACGTACGGTCCACGTAAACGATTCTTTAGGTTGCAGGGTTGTGTAGGCGCCTTGGCTCTCGAGTTCCACATACGATTTTCCCCTATTTACGTAAACCTGAATTTCGGCCTCTTCTGGTGCAGGTTGCTTAGGATCGATGTTCTGGAATTTCTTAATCATGAGCAGGCTGTCGTTGGCGAATGCCAGCCATCCTTGTCCGTCGGCATTAACCTTGCGGTTCTGGTCGGCTTGGTCAATGGTGTACCAGGCGACACCTTGTTCAGCCTTGAAGTTCATAAGGTCGGATGGCCAGATGCCTTCAACAGGCGAATCGAAGAATACCGTACCATTGGCAGCAACACGGGTGATTTCCCAAGGAGCAACACTACGTATTGTATCTGATTCGTTTACAAGAGTGTAACTAACAACAATTGAATTATCTGATTTATCGGTAGAGAAATCCTTGATTATCCTAAGTGGCAATCTTTCAGGAACCTGACCAGTCATAATTATATGGCCGTCCTTTTGCTCTACGGTGTAAGCCTTGCTATCGTGCTCGGGCACTGGTGGCCAGTTCCATTCCTTTTGAGGGCTTGTCCAGAATGTGCTGCCAAAAGAGTTTGGGAAACGGCTTTGCGAAATGATCTCCTTTTCGCCAAACTTGTACGACTTGATTTTTCCACCCTTTTCAGAATCTATAGTCATTGTGACATTGCCAACCGAAACGGTGTATATGGCACTAGGGTCCGATGGCTTTTCTTCAAATCGGAATCCAGGGAATTGTGCCTGTGCCTGCATTGCGCAAAATGTCAGCGCCACAGGGATGATGAATGTTTTACGTAGTCTCATAATTATTATTAATAATTCATATACAAATTTTCATTAGTCGCAAAAACAATCGGTTGCCCAATTGGCAACGTTTGTTTCAATATATTTTGCAATACGGTTTGTTTCACGTTGGTCACGAATAATGTGGTCGTGGAATCGCGTTTGCCATGCGAATATAATATTATTTGCCGTTGCGTGACGTGTTAC
>CALABN010000288.1 GCA_937885735.1 uncultured Bacteroidota bacterium
GCCAGAATAATAGTGACATTGGCGGTTGTGATAACGGCTATTGTGTGTGGGGGATTAAGTATAGCGCTAAGTATTTCCATATGGGGCTTTGGAAGTGCCGAAAGCGAAAAATGGTTATTTATAAGGTTGCTGATGCTTGGTTTTGAACATATAAGAACTGCTGCATTTTTAATTCACGCATGTCAGGTTGTAAAGACAATGACGACTGCATTCGGCGCGATGGGACTTATATATCTGCCGATGATTGTAGCTATGCTCATTGGAGAAGACAGGATTTCCTACTTGCCGATAGGAACTGCGGTACAGCATCTGGCAACCCCGGAATTACAAAACAAGTATAATATTGCGATTGGTGGAATAAAACAGTATTTAATATCGATTCCATTTTCCCTGATCTTATTATGAATACTATCAATATTAACGGCAACTCTCGTATTATTCATTTCTTTTACCCATATCTCTGTTCCTTGATTTATAGGCAATTTCTTCAGGACAACTAACCATTAGTCCTGTGCGTTTCTGAAGAGTCTCGACAAAATTGCTTGCTTCAATCAGGCTGCTGTATGTACCTGTGTCCAGCCAGGCAAATCCGCGTCCCATAATCTCAACTTGCAGGTTCCCTTTGTCAAGGAATACCTGATTCACTGTTGTAATTTCAAGTTCGCCGCGTGCCGATGGTTTGATGTTTTTGGCAACATTCACCACTTCGTTAGGGTAGAAGTATAGGCCGACAACAGCGTAGTTCGATTTTGGCTCTTTTGGTTTTTCTTCTATTGAAATCACCTTGCCAGTGGAATCAAATTCAGCAACTCCATATCGTTCCGGGTCATTGACGTAGTAGCCGAAAACGGTTGCCTTGCCTTGTTGCTCGACGTTTTTGCGGGCATCTGCCAATTGCTCGGGTAATCCATGTCCATAGAAAATGTTATCGCCAAGTACAAGGCAGACGGAATCAGAACCTATGAACTGTTCGCCTATTATGAATGCTTGAGCCAATCCGTCAGGCGAAGGCTGTTCTGCATATTCAAGGTTGAGTCCCCAATCGTTTCCATTTCCCAGTAGCCTCTTGAATCCAGGCAAATCGTGAGGAGTGGAGATTACCAATATGTCTTTTATCCCGGCCAACATCAATACAGACAATGGATAGTATATCATTGGCTTATCGTAGATGGGCAATAGTTGCTTTGATACGCCTTTAGTTATTGGAAACAAGCGTGTTCCGCTTCCGCCTGCAAGAATGATGCCTTTCATATTTGATGTTTTTTGTATTTTTTGCGAATAAAAAGTTTATACAAATATCGTGTCATTTTTTTCTGCTTAGCAAATCAGGATGATAATCTCCGACAAGCCCCACAGGAACGGCATTTCTGATTTGGTGCGCAATTACTATGGATGGAAGCGCGTCATTTAGTCCGAATCCGTTTCCTGCCAAGATGTTTTTGTATGTTTCGGTGTGCAATTCAGTAAAGCCGTTGCTGAACTCAAATTCTTCGCCGTCAATCAATATAGTGCGGAATGTCCGTTTGCCCTCGGCTTTAACTGCGTCGGGAATGTCGTTGTAGTCGATGCTCAGGAACCATCTGACACGTGCGTTTTTCAGGCGGAGGAACCCTGCTGCGTGATATTCGTCGCGTTCGTGAACTATGTTTTCCTGGACAGGGCCAAAAATCCACGTCAGCATATCAAAAAAGTGAATGCCAATATTTGTGGCAACACCGCCCGATTTGCTAACGTCGCCTTTCCAAGAGTAGTGGTACCATTTGCCACGGCTTGTGAAATAACGTAGGTCGATGTCGTAGACTTTGTTCGGGTCGCCAGCGTCAATTTTCTTTTTAAGGTCGATAATTGACTGGTGCAAACGTAGTTGCAATACTGTGTTGACTTTCTTCCCAGTCTCTTTTTCGTAATCCATTAGTGCCTCGACATTCCAAGGGTTGAGCACCAGAGGCTTTTCGCAAATTGCATCGGCACCTTGCCTCAATGCAAAACGGATATGAGAATCGTGCAGATAGTTAGGTGTGCAGATGCTTACATAATCAATTGATGTGCCTTCGCGTTTCAACTTGTATATGTGGCGGTCGAAACGTTCAAATTCTGTAAAGAAATCAGCATTTGGAAAATAACTGTCCATAATGCCCACACTATCGAATTTATCCATTGCGGCAACCAAATTGTTACTAGTATCTTTAATTGCCTTCAAGTGTCTGACAGCAATGTAGCCTGCAGCTCCTATTAGTGCAAAGTTTTTCATTATTAATGTTTTTTAGTCGAAGATAATTATTGAATTAGAGTTTTGTTACTTGTTCGTCAAATAATTTGTATCGTTGTCCACTTTCAGGACATACGGCAATGTTGTTCCCGTCGAAATTCAGTTTGTGGCCGTATTCGCTAACCCAGCCAGTCTGTCGGGCTGGATTCCCCACAACCAAGGCATACGGCTTTACGTCTTTGGTTATGACTGCGCCAGCGCCTATCAGCGCATATTCGCCAATCGTATGGCCACATACAATGGTCGCGTTTGCACCAATTGATGCGCCTTTTTTTACTAATGTGGGACGATATTGGTCTTTGCGTGAAATTGCGCTTCGTGGGTTTATGACATTTGTGAAAACCATTGAAGGTCCAAGGAAAACGTCATCTTCGCAAGTCACGCCAGTATATATCGATACATTGTTTTGGACTTTCACATTGTTGCCAAGTACAACGTCAGGCGAAACCACTACGTTTTGCCCAATGTTGCAATTTTGTCCGATTGTGCAGTTCTGCATTATGTGTGAAAAATGCCAGATTTTTGTGCCACAGCCAATTGTGCAGTCATTCTCGATTATTGCCGATTCGTGTGCAAAAAAAACGTTGTCACTCATATTTGATTTTTATTTGTTTCAGTTTGCCATATCCACGCGTTGGCGGTCATTTCGTTAGCAAGACATTGTTGAATGATTTTGTTATGTGAAAATATAAAAATCATTCATTGTTTCAATCTGTGTTATTTGCGTTCAAAAAACAACCCGATAGCCGACGTGATTCGCTCAATCTGCTCGTCGTCCAGTTCCGTGTGCATTGGTAACGAAAGAACCTCATTGCATAGTGTTTCAGATATGTCAAATTTTTGTTCTGCATTTACGTAAGGTTCAAAAGCCTTTTGCTTGTGAAGCGGAATGGGGTAGTAAACCATATTTGGTATTCCATGTTCATCAAGATGTTTTTTCAGTGCATCACGTTTCCCGTTTTTAACTTTTATAGTGTATTGGTGGAAAATATGATTGGTGAAATCTGCAGTCACGGGTGTTTCAATATCGCTGATTTCTGACAGCGCCTTGTTGTATTTTGATGCGGAAAATCGTCTTGCCTTGTTGTATTCGTCAAGATGAGGCAATTTGACTCTCAATATCGATGCTTGAATGGTGTCAAGTCTAGAATTTACACCAATCATATCGTGGTGATAGCGGACTTTCATTCCGTGATTGGTAATGAAACGTATTTGTTCAGCCAGTTTGTCATCGTCAGTGAACAATGCACCGCCGTCGCCGTAGCATCCAAGGTTTTTTGAAGGGAAGAACGATGTACAGCCAATGTTGCCCATTGTGCCTGCTTTCTTTTTTACGCCATTGCTGAAAGTGAATTCGGCGCCCAGGCCTTGTGCTGTGTCTTCCACTACAAACAGATTGTTGTCATTTGCTATTTGCAAAAGTGCTTCCATATTTGCGCATTGACCGAAAAGATGGACAGGAACAATGGCTTTGGTCTTTGGCGTGATAGCCTTTTTTACTGATTCTATGTCAATGTTGAATGTCTTTGGGTCGACGTCGACAAGAATAGGTGTCAGTCCGAGCAATGCAATTACTTCAACAGTGGCAATGAACGTAAAGTTGGTTGTGATTACTTCGTCGCCACGTTTCAGTCCTAAAGCCATAAGTGCTACCTGCAAGGCGTCGGTGCCGTTACCGCAGGCTATTACATTCTTGACATTTAGATATTTAGCCAATTCCGATTCAAAGGACTTCACATCGTTGCCTTTCACAAATTGGCAACTGTCAATCACATTATGAATTGCGTTGTCAATTTCTGGTTTAATTTTTTCATATTGACCCCTTAGGTCAACCATACACAATGGCTTCATAACTATATGTTTATAAATGTTTAGAGCCGATGTTTAGTCGGCTCAAACAATTAATTTTATGCTATGTTTTTATTTCGCATAACTTACAGCGCGAGTCTCGCGGATGACAGTAATCCTTATTTGTCCAGGATAAGTCATCTCGTCTTGAATCTTTTTGGCAATGTCGAATGACAGTGATTCTGCATCGGCATCGCTTACCTTCTCGCTACCTACAATCACACGCAACTCACGGCCAGCCTGAATAGCGTATGTCTTAAGTACGCCAGGATAAGACAGAGCCAAGTCTTCAAGTTCTTTCAGACGCTTGATGTATGATTCAACCACTTCGCGGCGGGCACCTGGACGGGCACCTGAAATGGCGTCGCAAATCTGAACGATAGGAGCAATGAGTGTTTGCATTTCCACTTCATCGTGGTGAGCGCCAATGGCATTGCAGATATCTGGCTTTTCCTTGTATTTTTCAGCAAGGTTCATACCCAATATTGCGTGTGGCAACTCTGGCTCATCGTCAGGCACTTTGCCAATATCGTGTAGCAGACCAGCACGTTTTGCGGCTTTTGGATTCAATCCAAGTTCCGAAGCCATTATGGCGGCCAAGTTGGCTACTTCGCGTGAGTGTTGCAACAGGTTTTGTCCGTATGATGAGCGGTATTTCATCTTGCCAATCAAACGGATAAGTTCAGGATGCAATCCGTGTATGCCAAGGTCTATGGCAGTGCGCTTGCCAGTTTCAATCATTTCTTCTTCCACCATTTTTTGTGTCTTTGCCACAATTTCCTCAATGCGTGCAGGGTGGATGCGGCCGTCGGTTACCAATTGGTGTAGGGCCAGGCGTGCCACCTCGCGGCGTACAGGGTCGAATGCTGAAAGGATGATTGCTTCAGGGGTGTCGTCAACGATGATTTCAACACCAGTGGCGGCCTCGAGGGCGCGGATGTTTCTGCCTTCACGTCCGATGATGCGTCCTTTGATGTCGTCATTCTCAATATGGAATACAGTCACTGAATTTTCAATGGCTTGTTCCGAAGCGACGCGTTGAATGGTTTGTAGAATGATGCGTTTTGCCTCTTTGTTTGCTGACAGTCGGGCCTCGTCCATTATCTCATTTATTTCAGACATAGCTTGAGTGCGAGCTTCAGCTTTCAACGAGTCCATAAGCTGGTTCTTCGCTTCTTCTACAGATATGCCAGAAATAGATACAAGTTGTTCAACTTGTTGTTTGTGGACTTTGTCAAGTTCCTCGTTTTTCTTTTCTGCGATTTCAAGTTGAGCGGTAAGGCTGTCTTTCAAAGTGTCAACTTCCTTTTTCTTGCGGTTGTATTCCTCAATTTGGTGGTTGATGCCTGCTTCCTTTTGTTTCAGTTTGTTTTCTGCCGCGGCAACCTTGTTGTTTCTCTCGTTGATGACTTTTTCGTGTTCAGCCTTTAGTTGCAGAAATTTTTCCTTTGCTTGAAGAGCCTTTTCCTTCTTTATCATTTCTGCTTCGGCTTCAGCCTCTTGCACCAACCGTGTTGTTTTTTTCTTCAATGCAATCTTCAGTATTATGAATGCTATCACAAATCCAACAATTACTGATATGATTGCAATAATTAATAATTGCTTATCCATATAGTTTGTAATGTTTATAAATAAAAAAAACCACACCGGAAAGTATTTGTGAAAACTCCTATAATAATATAGGCGGAGATGCGGCGATTGTTTCTTACTTCCACTGAACCCGAAGGTTCCGTCTTGCGACGGTGAGGCCTGTCTTACGCAATAATAAACGCAACCCCTAAAAATTTTAGTGTTGAGTTTCCCAAACTATTCCAAACCGGTGCGGTTATTTATTCGGTTTATATTTAAAAGAACTCGTTGTTATTCTTAATCATTTAGTAAAGATGACAACTGGTTGTCAAGTTTGCTTAATTCTTCAATAACTGGCAGTACTTCAAAGTGCTCTTCGCTTTCAACAACGTGTGTTGCAAACTGTAGGGCAACCATTGCCAAGAAGTCCTGGCCATCTTTGTTGTTATACAATTGCTTGTATTGGGCAATCGTATCGTTTATCTTTTTTGCAGCCTTCCTTATTTTCTCCTCATCATTGCGATTAATCTTAATAGGATATGACCTGTCACAAAGGTTGATATTTATTGTAAATTCGTTATCCATTAAAATTAATTTTTATCGGTTCAATAGGGCGATGCAATTATCAATCTCCCGCACTATTTTATTTATCTTGTTTTTAGCCTCTTGCGGATTGTTGTCGCTTGCGGCCAAAAATGTATTTGCTAGCTGTTGTGTATTCTGTTCTTTTTTGTTGTCTGACAATTCTTTTTCCTTCGCTTCCAATTTCTGCTTCAGATTGGCATTCTCTTCAGCCAATTTCACGTTCTCATCCTTGAGCAACTTGTACTTTCCCACAAGTTTCTCAAACTTGAGTTTGAACGATTCGATTAGTTGTGTTGATTCCATTCAGCAAAAATTTCCACAAAATTAGCATTGCTTTTATTTTTTACAAATGAAATTGTATTGCTTTGACTCTAATTGTTGGTTGGCAATGAAATAATTTTTCCGACAATCTTTTTTATGTGGGCTTCATAAATTGATTTCGATAGATTTTTGAATTTTTATCGAGTAGACTTATGAACGCAAGAAGAATACAGTGTGGACACTGTTGGTGCCTGGCAACCATAAAGATACCGATATAAAACAAAAAGCGCCGAAAAGTTCATATAGCCCATTTTGTTATATATTTTTTTTAAATGGTGAATTTATAGAACTCGCCTTATATGTTGTTGAAAACTTAAAATGCAGGTGTGTTTTTGTTTTTCTATATTTGCCAACACTATTGAGTTGAAATGAGCGAATTTATTGTATCGGCACGTAAGTATAGACCAATTACATTTGACAGTGTGGTCGGACAATCGTCCATTACCACAACGTTGAAGAATGCAATAGTCAACAAGCATTTGGCCCAAGCATATTTGTTTTGCGGGCCTAGAGGTGTTGGCAAGACCACTTGCGCACGTATTTTCGCAAAGACAATCAACTGTCTGAATCCTACTGCCGATATGGAACCTTGCAACGAGTGTGAATCCTGCAAGGCTTTCAATGAGGACCGTTCTTACAACATTCACGAACTTGATGCTGCATCAAACAACTCTGTTGAGGATATTCGCTCAATAATCGACCAAGTCCGCATACCGCCTCAAATTGGCAATTACAGCGTATATATCATCGATGAGGTGCATATGTTGTCGCAAGCAGCCTTCAATGCCTTCCTTAAGACACTTGAAGAGCCGCCAAGACATGCCATATTCATACTTGCCACAACTGAAAAGCACAAGGTGTTGCCAACAATCTTGTCAAGATGCCAGGTGTACAATTTCAGTCGCATTACGGTTGAAGATGCCGTTGCACAATTGTCGCGTGTTGCAGAAAAGGAAGGCATCAAGGCCGACCCTGACGCTTTAATGGTTATTGCACAAAAGGCAGACGGCGCAATGCGTGATGCATTGTCAATATTTGACCAGATAGTCAGTTTCTCTGGCAACGAAATAACTTACGAGAAGACTGTCGCCAATTTGAATGTGCTCGATTACGACTATTTCTTCAAACTTGTTGACGCATTCAAGGCAGAAGATGTGTCGGCAAGTCTGACCATATATGACGAGATTCTGGAAAAAGGATTTGAAGGCCAACATTTTCTGCAAGGCTTGAGCAAGCATTTCCGCGATTTGCTTGTTTCGTCAAATGAACAGACAGTACGTCTGCTTGATGCAGGTGCAAATATCAGGACTCATTATCTTGAGCAGTCGAAGAAGTGTGAGCCGTGGTTCATATTCGATGCGTTGAAAGTCCTTAATGAGGCAGAAGCCAATTACCGCATCAGTCAAAACAAGCGTTTGGCTGTGGAGTTTGCCTTGATGCGTCTGTGCAATCTTGAGGCTGAAAAAAAAAACGAGAACTGAAGCGGCTTAAAAAGAAAAAGTTGCAGGCCGTTGAGAATCCAGCACTGACAGAAGCTCAATCATCGCCACAAAGTGAAAAAAAAGCGGCACCAGTTAAGGTTCATCCAGTTTACACGGAATATCCGCAGACAATCTCGCTTGACAGCGTGAAGAAAGAAAGTATTGAAGGCGCATCTTCCGACATTACCGTAAAAGAAAACGAGGAATTCACGCAAGAACAGTTTGCGTCTGTATGGAATGATTTTGCAAAGGTGGAAAAGAAGCAACGCCCGCGTTTGTCAGACTCATTGTTGTCGCAGGTTCCTTCTATCCCCGACAGGGGCTTGACTTTCCGTTTCAAGGTGGGTAGCCAGACGGTCAAGGAATTTATGTATAGGTCCGTGCACGATTCGTTGGAGGCATATTTGCGGAAAAATCTTCATAATTCCGACATTAACCTTCGTTTTGAAACAAACGACGAGGTGTATGAGGAAACAGGTTTGCCTTATACTTCAAAGGAGAAATACAAGTATTTTGTTGAGAAGAATCCTGCATTGCTGTTGTTGCGCGATGCTTTCGATTTGGAAACTGACTAATGTCGGTGGCCTGCATTCCGTGATTCTTGTTTTCGGTTCTGCATAATCGCAGATGATTGCTCGTCTTGTAATTTGTTGCCACAAAAAAAGAAGGGGACATTTTGTGTCCCCTTCAATATTGTCTTGTCAAGAAGATTAGTCAATGTTCTTTTTGTCGATGCGCCAACCTTCGCGTTGTGAAACGCCGCAGGAATCGCCCTTGAACAATTTTGCAGATTCCTCATTGGCTTTAAGTTGCCATTCAAGCCAAGCGTTTGCGATAACAGCAAATTCGCCACCGTGAGGTTGTGCGTATGTTCCGCCGTGGCCGACAGGCAGGTTGCAGGCTGCAATTGGCAAGTGGTTAATGTGGGCAAAGTCGTCCATGCCATTGACATAAGCAATGTCGGTTGTGTCACCAAGAATGTACAGTACAGGGACCTTTATTTCTTGAAGTTGGTCCTTCGTTGGCATTGGCATACCTGGAATTGCAGTGTTTGGGTCGATGAACGAACCACTGTTGCAAATCATTATTGTTTTTAATCGGACGTCGGTAGCGTTGGTAAGTGTCTGCAAACCACCGCAAGACATTCCTGCTGCGGCAATGTTGCCAGCATCGAGTTTGTTGAAGTATGGACTGTTTTTGTCTTCGTTTTGCAACAAAGCCCAATCAAGACCTTCAAGTTGTTGCTCTGCTTTTGACATAGGTCCACGATAAGGTGTGCTGTCAGGGAAATTGCCGATGGCAACTACCATAAATCCGTGAGATGCAATCTCGTTCAGGAAATTGACGTGTTCCCAAGGAGAGTTTGAACAGGCGCCATTTCCCCATACAAGGATTGGCAGAGGATTGTTCTCATTGAATGGAGTCAAGTCTTGTGGACGGAAAATGGTGTGTTCGGCAAGAGATGGCTCTGCAACCATAATGGCCTTGTATTGTCCTGAACCGCCGTCTTCAACAACCTTCGATTGATTGTAGGTTTCAGGAACCTGACTGCTGCACGACGTGCTGACAACAGCCAAGCAAGCGGTTGCCATAAGTAAATACATTTTTTTCATAATCATTGTTTTTAGTTAGAAACAGAACAAATATAATCAACTTGTTTTTAGTTGGCAAATTGGTTTTGCAGCCCATAAAAAAAGCGGGCCTTTAAAGGTCCGCTTTTTAGTATTGGTAAGTTCTGATTACAATTTGTCGTTAGAACCAAGAACGTTTACAATCTTGTGAATGTACATCTTCTTCATATTCTCACGAGCAGGTTTCAGATACTGACGTGGGTCGAAGTGAGATGGGTTTTCTGCCAAGTATTTGCGGATAGCGGCAGTCATAGCCAAACGAGAGTCAGAGTCGATGTTGATTTTGCATACTGCTGACTTCGAAGCCTCACGCAATTGCTCTTCTGGAATACCTACAGCGTCTGGCAACTTGCCGCCAAATGCGTTGATAGTGTCAACTTCGTCTTGAGGAACTGAAGAAGAACCGTGAAGAACG
>CALABN010000289.1 GCA_937885735.1 uncultured Bacteroidota bacterium
CACAGACTTTGGCCTCGCAGATAGGACAGGAACTCTTGTCGGCAGGACGGACAATGGCAACGGCCGAGAGTTGCACTGGCGGTAACATAGCCCATTTGCTGACATTGACGCCTGGATGCTCGTCGTGGTACAATGGTGGCGTGGTTTCATACGTCAATCAAGTAAAGATAAACGTGTTGGGGGTCAAGTCGGAAACCATTGAAAAATACACTGTTGTGAGCGGGCAGGTGGCCGAGGAGATGGCTATGGGTGCCTGCAAGGCCACCGGAGCCGACTATGCCGTTTCAACAACAGGAATCGCAGGCCCCGACGGCGGTGACGAGCAAAATCCAGTAGGCACTGTTTGGATTGGCATTGCAACACCATGCAAGACATTGTCGAAACGTTTCGTCTTTGGCGACAACCGTGGCGACAATATCGATAAGTTTGCCGAAACGGCGTTGAGGCTATTGCTCGATAACCTTTAAATAACGGTTGTTTGATAATGTGATATCTTCGTAAAATAAAATGTATTAAACATTTATGCGGTTTATGAAAAATATGGTTGCATCGTCAAAAAATCATTTAAAAATATTTGTTTAATTGAATAAAAAGCACGTATTTTGCCATCCGATTTTTGAAAGAAAACCATTAAGTATATGTCACAAGTTTGTCAAGTAACAGGAAAACGAAGCATGGTAGGTAATAATGTTGGTCACTCAAACCTTAAGACCAAGAGAAGATTCCATGCAAATTTGTTCAACAAGAAATTCTACTATCCAGAAGAGGATCGTTGGATTACGTTGAAAGTGTCAGCAAGCGGTTTGCGCGATATCAATAAAAAAGGTTTGCACACTATGCTGAAAGAAGCCAAGGCCGCTGGTTTAATCAATAACATCTAAAATTATTCGAGATGGCAAAGAAAGCAAAAGGCAATAGAGTTCAAGTGATATTGGAATGCACTGAACAAAAGGAAAGCGGTGTTCCAGGAATGTCAAGATACATTACTACAAAGAACCGCAAGAATACTCCTGAGCGTTTGGAGATGCGCAAGTACAATCCATTCCTCAAGAAAGTAACTGTTCACAAGGAAATTAAATAATAAGTAGATATGGCAAAGAAAGTAGTTGCAACACTTAAGACTGGCGACGCTAAGAGCTTCGTTAAGTGTATCAAGATGGTGAAGTCACCAAAGACTGGCGCATATCAATTCAAGGAAGAAGTTGTCAACGCTGAACACGCAAAGGATTTCTTCAAGAAGTAATTGTCAATTCATAATAGAAGAGGCTTCCTTCGTTTTCGTGGGAGGCCTTTTTTATTTCTGTCGATAAGGTTTTTAATTTGAATTCCTTATCTTTAGCGTTTCTAAATGACTTTATTTATGGGCTTGTTTTCTATTTTCCAAAAAGAAACTCTCGACAAAGGTTTGTCAAAGACCAAAGAGAGCGTGTTCAAGAAGATTTCCCGAGCCATTGTCGGCAAGACTGTTGTCGACGATGAGGTGCTTGACAATCTTGAGGAAGTGCTCATCACTTCCGATGTCGGTGTCGACACAACACTGAAAATCATTGAACGCATCCAAAACCGTGCAAAGGCTGAAAAATATCTGAACACCAGTGAGTTGAATAAACTTTTGCGTGACGAGATAACTGCCTTGCTTGCCGAAAATACGGCTAACGCAGGCACGAGCGAGGTGGCAAAAACCGATGCAGGCCCATACGTGATAATGGTTGTAGGTGTCAATGGCGCTGGAAAGACCACTACCATTGGTAAACTCGCCAACAAATTCAAGCAACAGGGCAAGAATGTGGTTATTGGCGCGGCCGATACGTTCCGCGCAGCAGCCATTGAGCAGCTTGAGGTTTGGGCTTCAAGGGTTGGCGTGCCAATCATCAAGCAGAAAATGGGTGCCGACCCAGCCTCTGTGGCATACGACACGCTTGAATCCGCCACAAAGAGCGGTGCCGACGTGGTTATAATTGACACTGCTGGCCGTCTTCACAACAAAATCAACCTTATGAACGAGTTGACAAAGATTCGCAAGGTGATGCAGAAGATTAATCCCGATGCACCTCACGACGTGATGCTCGTTCTCGACGGCTCTACAGGACAGAACGCATTTGAACAGGCCAAGCAGTTTACGTTGGCTACTGAAGTTTCGTCACTGGCAATAACCAAGCTCGACGGTACAGCAAAGGGTGGCGTTGTAATCGGTATTTCAGACCAGTTCAAGATACCAGTGCGCTATGTTGGCGTGGGCGAGGGCATCGACGATTTGCAGGATTTTGTCCCTGCGGAATTTGTCGATTCACTCTTTTCTTAATGGGTCTTCTATAAAATGCATTGTAGTGATTTTGAAGATTTTGTCAGACAGATTCGGGCATTGTGACTGATTATAAATTGGCAAGATGACGACAAAAATTCAAAAGCACACAAAAGATTAAAGACCAATTCACATTTGATGATTTTTAAAATCGGGGATTTTATAGAGAATTTCTTAATATAAAATATTAAATAACAAGCAGATGCGAAAGAAGGTTAATCTTCTGACAATGGGGTGTTCCAAGAATCGTGTGGACACTGAAATCCTTATGCGCCAATTGGAGGCCAACGGCTTCGACGTGTATTACGAGGCCGAAAAGGGCAAGTTCGACTTTGTGGTGATTAACACCTGTGGCTTCATCAACGACGCCAAGGAGGAATCAATCAACATTATACTCGACTATGCCGAGCAGAAGAAAAGGCGTCGTGTCGGCAAGATTGTGGTTTTTGGCTGTCTTTCACAGCGTTACCGCGCCGACCTTGAAAAAGAACTGCCCGAAGTTGATGCGTGGTTCGGCAAGTTTGACCTCAAGCCAATGCTCGAATATTTCAATTCGGAATATTTCTGTGACCTTCAGCCTCGCCGTATAATCACCACACCGTCGCATTATGCCTACGTGAAGATTGCCGAGGGTTGCAACCGCACCTGCTCGTTTTGCGCCATTCCGCACATAACAGGTGGCTACAAGTCGCGTCCAATGGACGACATTCTTCAGGAGTGCCGTCAACTTGTGCAGTCGGGTGTCAAGGAGATAATACTCATAGCGCAGGACTTGTCGTTCTACGGCGCTGATTTGTACAAGAAGCCGAGCCTTGCCGAACTTATGGACAAGATAGCCGACATAGAAGGACTGAAGTGGCTACGTATCCACTACACCTATCCTGCACATTTCCCTATGGACGTGCTCGACGTAATGGCCCGTCACGACAACATCTGCAAGTATCTCGACATAGCGTTGCAACACATTAGCGACCATATGCTTACGCAGATGCGCCGTAACATCAGCAAGCAGGAGACATACGATTTGGTCGCAAGATTCCGTGAACGCGTGCCTGGGCTGGTATTGCGCACTACATTGCTTGTGGGACACCCTGACGAGACCGACGAAGATTTTGCCGAGCTTGTGGAGTTTGTCAGCAAGACACGATTCGACCGTTTGGGCGTGTTCACATATTCCAACGAGGAGGACACTTTCGCCTACAAGAACTACACCGACAATGTGCCAGAGAACGTCAAGCAAAGCCGAATGGAGAAGATAATGGAGATTCAGCAACAGATATCGCTCGAAATTAACGAGGAAAAAATCGGCTCTGTCATCGACGTGCTCATCGACCGTCAGGAAGGTGAGTTCTATGTTGGAAGGAGCCAGGGCGACTCGCCTGAAGTTGACGGCGAGGTGCTTGTGTCGGCTGATGAATTGCCAGTTGGCGAATTTGTAAAGGTGCGCGTAACCGATGCCGACGAGTTCGACCTTTACGCGGAGTTGGCGTGAACCAGAGATACATATTTACATTTAAAACGGTGAATTTTTAGAGCTCACCATATAATGTTGACCTGCGGAGCGTTTCCTGCAGGTTTTCTTTTGCCCGCAGGTGGGCATTGGCAAGGCGTGATAGACAAATGTCAATGTACTGTCCGCAAAAAAAAACGTCTTGCAGAAATGGATTGTATCTGAAAAATATTCTATATTTAAACTTTCATTTATACACAAACACTATGATAAACAAGGTTATTTTAATAGGTAACGTGGGCAAGGACCCCGAAATTCGCTATGTGAGCGAAGGTGTGGCAACAACAACAATATCGTTGGCAGTGTCTGAACCATATCGCGACAAGCAAGGTAACAGACAGACTCACACAGAGTGGATTCGTGTGGCTTTGTGGCGCAATTTGGCCGAAGTGGCTGAAAAATATGTCAAGAAAGGTACTCAACTATATATTGAAGGACGTCTTTCAACTCGCAACTATACCGACAAGGAAGGCAGGGAACATACTGTTACCGAGGTTGTTGCAAGCGACTTGAAATTGTTGGGCGCAAAACCGCAGAATGGTCCTGAAGTGCCAAACACCAACAACAATCAGGAAGAATATCCATTTTAACGAACACACACATTATTATTAACTAACTAACACAACATTATGATTAACAAGGCTATACTTGTGGGTAATGTGGGTCAGGACCCAGAAATCCGCAGTTTGGAAAACGACACAAAGGTTGCTACTTTCTCGTTGGCAACCAGCGAGCGCTTCAACGATAGAAACGGCCAGCGTCAGGAACGTACCGAATGGCACAGAGTGGTTGCGTGGCGCAATCTGGCAGGCATTGTGGAACAATATGTGCACAAAGGCACACAAGTCTACATTGAAGGTCGCATAACTTACCGTCAGTACAAGGACAAGGACGGCAACGACCGCACCAGCACAGAGATTGTGGCAAGCGACTTGAAATTGTTAGGTCGCAACCCTAATGGCGGAACCCAGCCAACACAAGTTGCCGAACCTCGTCAACAATATGCACAGCCAGAGCCTGACAACAACGCACCAGTTGACGACCTTCCTTTTTAGTCTAACCAACACGAATAATTTTGGAAAATGACGCGTTTACGCAAGGAGTGATGCCAGATGCAGTTGACGTCGCTTCTTGCTTTTCAACAAAAACAATATTGATTTTAGCCATAATTGGCTTTGTGCTACTTTTAGTGTCTGGCTTGATGTCGGGCAGTAAAGTGGCGTTCCTGTCTCTAAATCCGCAACAGAAAAAGGCGTTAAGGAAAAGCAACAAACTCACTTCGCGTGTTGTATTGAGGCTTGTTGGCAAAATTGAGGAACTTCTTGCCCTCATTTCTGTTGTAAACTGCTTCAACTATGTAGTGCTTGCATTTGTGTGGATTTATGCCACCAATCCGCTTCTCGACTTTATGCCGAACATACTGCGCTATGTAGTTCAGTTGTTTGTGCTTGTGCCGTTGTTGCTTGTATTGTGCGAGGTTGCGCCAAAGATGTTTGCGCGCCAGAACCCGACATTGATAGTTTCTATGACAGCCATTCCGTTGCTTGTGTTGGGTTTCGTGCTCAAGCCTGTAACCTATCTGGTGGCCCGAAGCAACAAGGACATTGAACGTCAGGTTCACAAGAATCAGTCAATTTCAATGGATGAATTGTCCGATGTCATTGAGGACCAGTCAGCTGGTTTGATTAGCGAACGCGAGATGCTGAAGGGAATCATCGAGTTTGGAAACATTGAGGTTTCTGAAATAATGTGCCCGCGTGTCGATATGCTTGCCATTGAGTCGAAAGAACCGTTTGAACAGGTTCTCAAGAAGATAATGGAGTCGGGTTATTCGCGTATACCAGTCTATACAGATACCTTCGACCAGATTTCAGGCATATTGTATATCAAGGACTTGCTGCCGTATGTGAACAACAAGAACGGCTTTAACTGGCAGTCGCTGATACGCCCGCCTCATTTTGTGCCCGAAAACAAGAAAATCAACGAGTTGCTTGAGGAGCTTCAGTTGCAGAAGAACCATATGGCCATTGTGGTTGACGAGTATGGCGGAACGTCAGGCCTTGTCACTATGGAGGACATAATTGAGATGATTGTGGGCGACATTTCCGACGAGTTTGACGAGGAGGAGTCGAATTTTACACGCATCGACACTGACACTTATATTTTCAAGGGCAAGGCATTGTTGTCAGATTTTTGTGACGAGATGAACCTTGAATCGGATTATTTTGCTGAAGTGCAAGGTGAATCGGAATCGTTGGCTGGCCTGATTCTTGAAATGAAGGGCGAACTGCCACGCAAAAACGAGAAGTTTGAGTGCTGTGGCTTCAGTTTTGTGGTGCTTGATGTCGACCGTCGGCGCATAACGTCGGTGAAAGTGCACCGCAACGTACCTGCCGACAAGGATTCAGAAGAATGATTGTGATATTGAAATTCACCTTAAATCAATTTTTTGAAAACAGACTTATGGTTACTTTTGCCAGAAATCATTTGTCAAAAAAGATGACGAGAATATTATTTGTCTTTGCGTTGGCTGTGTTGCTGGCGGGCTGTGGTGGCAACGACTATGTGCCAAAACCGCGTGGTTATTACCGCATCGATTTTCCTAAACACGAATATCAGACTGTGGATTGCAAGGTGCCTTACAGCTTTGAGTATCCAACTTATGCCACATTCGACTTGCGAAACAGCACCAATGCTGAAGAACGCTATTGGGGCGATGTCAATTTCAAGTCGCTCAACGCAAAACTGTACTTGAGTTACAAATCGGTGAGTCACAATCTTGAACAGTATGTGTCTGATGCACACAATTTTGTGTACAAGCATACTATCAAGGCCGATGCCATAAGCGAGACACCTTTCGACAATGCCGAAAACAAAGTTTACGGCTTGCTTTACGAGATAAGTGGCGATGCCGCTTCGAATGTGCAGTTCTACCTGACTGACAGCACTCGCAATTTTGTCCGTGGAGCATTGTATTTCAATGCCGTGCCAAACAAGGACTCGCTTGCGCCTGTGCTCGACTTCCTCAATGAGGATATCAAGCATCTGATTGAATCGTTTAGCTGGAAGTGATATGCCGTTGCTTTTCTGCAAGCAGATAGGAACCTCGCAGTTGGGTGTTTGGCGTAAGGACGAAACGGTTGCCGAACTGCTTGCCTTGTCGTCGCTTTGCGATTCAGAGAAGGAGGAGTACAATCTCATTGCCAACGACAGGCGTCGTTCGGAATGGCTGGCCACACGTTTGTTGCTCAACAGAATGACTGGCTTCAGCCAGCCTATTCTTCACACCGAAAGCGGAAAGCCTTATCTGTCGGGAGATGCCCGCTTCATATCGATATCGCATTCGCTGAATATGGTGGCTGTAATGCTGTCTGATGCCAACGTGGGCATCGACATTGAGCGAATCCATTCGCGTACAACCAAAGTCAGGGGCAAGTTTCTCACGGGCAAGGAACCAGATTGGTGCACAACCGACGAACAGCATACTTTTGTGTGGACTGTCAAGGAATCGGCCTACAAGCTTGTTGACGACACGTTGCTTCACGACGAGGTTGAGGTTGACAAACCCGTGCTGGCTGACAATTTCGCGGTCAGCGTGGACATAAGGCGAAATGGTTTTGGTCAAATGATTTGCCATTCGATGCGTATAGGTGACAATATTTTGAGTTATCTTGCCAAAAATTGTTGATATGCTGTTGAGTCAATTACAGAGCCTGCGCTCAAGCGGAAAAAAGATGTTCGCCTTGCTTGTCGACCCTGACAAGCACACGCCAGAATCGTTGGCAAGACTGGCGGAGAAGATTGACGGCCCGTCGGGGCCCGACATTGTGCTGGTGGGTGGAAGCCTGCTTTTCAACAGCATTGACGACGCCATTGCAATTATCAGGCAACATACGGGCAAGCCTGTGTTCCTTTTCCCTGGCAATATGATGCAGGTGACGGAAATGGCTGACGGCATATTGTTGCTGTCGCTCATTTCGGGGCGTAACCCTGAATTGCTTATCGGCCAGCACGTGCTTGTGGCACCCCGTTTGGCAAAGTCCGGTCTGGAGATTCTGCCGACAGGCTATATGCTGATAGGTGAGGAGAACTACACTTCGGTCAGGTATATGAGTAATACCATGCCTATTCCGTACAACAAGGCCGACATTGCCGTTGCTACTGCTTTGGCAGGGCAGATGCTGGGCTTGAAGGCCGTTTATCTTGAAGGCGGCAGCGGTGCGGTAAAACCTGTAAGCGCAGAGATGGTGAAAGCCGTGCGTTCGGCAATTGACATTCCAATTATTGTTGGTGGCGGTTTGCGTACGGAAAACGATGTAACGACAGCCTTAAAAGCCGGAGCCGATGTAGTTGTCGTAGGTACATCGGTTGAAGACAATAGCTTGACAATGGAGCAGATAGCATCCGTTGTAAGGCAATTCTAAAACAACTCCCTTATTTCCGATTTCAGGTAGTTGATGGCCTTTGTTGTAGGGTCGAGGTCGCGGTCTATCAGTTTCTCAAGTATCAGCTTGCATAGTTGCAGCGAGTTGCCGTCGGGCTTTGTCTGCAAGGCTGTCTGGTTGATGAATTTAATGCAGTCTTCCTTGGCCATGCGAACCATTTCCCATGCCTTGTCGCTTATATACAACTGATGAGCCATATTGTGCTCAAATTCTGTCCTTATTGTTTTCAGCAAGATGCTTTGCAAATCCTTGTTCGTCATGTCCTGACGTTGCAGGCGCATAATTAGCGATTGTGGCGATATGCGTTCCATAAGCAGCACCATGCGCTCGTATGCCTGCAATCTGACTGGCGTAATGAATTTCTGGTTGTTGAGGACCATCTCGGCGTGTAGCCTATGGCGTTCGTTGTTCAGGACTTTGCTCAATGCCAGATAAGTCGCCCAAAAAACGAACAATGCCGGTAACGTGTATTTTAAGATTTCTGCAATCATTGCTGTTTTGTTTTATCTTGACAAAAATAAGAATATCAGTGAAAGGAACGATGTTTGCTTGGATAATTGTGTAGAAAAACGAAAAAAGCGAGATGAAAAAATACAGAATTTTTCTTTTTGTTAGTAAAATTTAAGAGTCTGATTATTAATATAATGTATTTATTTTAATCTGCTTTTACAAATCAATCCAAACCGTTTTCAAATCTTTGTAAAAACGGCATTTCAGAGCGGTGAACTTCAGTATGCAATAGTCGGGGTCGGTTTTGCCTCCTTTATAGAACATTTGGTCGCCACGGCGCCAAATCTCGTCCTTTATGCCTTGCTTCGTCAGCACTTGCATTGTGCCAACCAGCATGACTCCCACGTAACTGAAAAGTCCGCGTTTGTAGAAATAGATGCACGCTTTCCCGTTCGCGTTGTATTGCGCGACTCTCATTGATGATGTGTTTGTCGTAAAGTAGAAGTCGTTGCCGTCGATTTTCCGTGGCGAAAGCATTGCCTTGGTGTTCGGAAAGCCTTCACCATCGACAGATGAAACGATGGCGGTCTTCCGTTTTTTGATGAATTCAAAGACTTGTTCCCTAGTCATACAATCTTCGTATTTGCTAATAGTTTCAAAATTATGCCTTTTTTCAAAAATATCATTTTTCAATTGTAATTTTAGGGATTGATTTGAATATCAGGTCGATAATCAATTCTATAATCCGTCAGTTGGCCGGTTTGATGCAATAAAAAAAACCTTCAAGATGTCGTCTTGAAGGCTTTTTGAATATCATAAAGGATGCTTTTATGCAAGCAACCTGTTTTTCAGTATGGTATAGTCGGCTGCTATAGGCAACGACTGTTTTGTTCCTTCGGCAAACTTCTGCAGGCGTGCAGGAATTTCCACCCGGTTGCCGGTGTATTTCTCCACCGTGTCGATGAATTTTGCAGGGTGCGCTGTCTCAAGGAACAGGCCGAATTCGCCGGCTTTAAGGTCGTCGCGAAGTGCGGCATAGCCAACGGCACCGTGTGGGTCAAGTTCGTATTTGCTCTCTTTCAACACCGAAGCCATTGTTGCGCCAATCTGCTCGTTGGTGTAGCTGAAACTGCTTATTTCGACACGCATCTTTTCTACCGAGCCTCCAAATAATTCAAGTACGCGTGCAAAGTTGCTTGGGTCGCCTACGTCCATTGCGTTTGCGATGGTGGCTTTCGACTTTTGCGGCTTGTATATTCCAGATTCAAGATAGTCCGCAAATACGCGGTTTGCGTTGATGGCGGCAATGAATCGTTTTACAGGCATTCCCATTTTCCAGGCAATCAGGCCAGCAGTTATGTCGCCGAAGTTGCCGCTTGGAACAGATATCACTACATCCTTCCAGTGTTCCTGCGGTATTTGCGATAGCGCATAGGCGTAGTAAACGCTTTGAGGCAGGAATCGTGCCAGGTTGATTGAGTTGGCCGACGTGAGAATGCGTTTCTCGTTCAGTTCCTTGTCCATAAAGCATTCTTTTACCATTCGTTGGCAGTCGTCGAATACGCCGCTCACTTCATATGCCGTTACGTTTTGTCCGAGAGTTGTGAACTGCAGTTCCTGCAGCTTGCTTACCAGCCCTGCTGGGTACAGAATATGGACTTTTACACCTTGAACGCCAAGGAAGCCGTTTGCTACAGCGCTTCCAGTGTCGCCCGATGTTGCGGCCAGCACATTGATTTCATTTTTCCCGAAGTCGGCAAAGTATGACATTACGCGGGCCAGGAAGCGTGCGCCAACATCTTTGAATGCCAAAGTAGGTCCGTGGAACAGCTCAAGCGAGCTGATGTTGCCGTTCACCTTTACAACTGGTACTGGAAAGTTGAACGCGTCGTCAACCATTTTGCGGAAAGCGTCTTCAGGAATGTCTGGGCAGAAATACGGACGAAGCATTTCGAATCCTATTTCACCCATTGACTTGCCTGCAATGTTGTTCCAGAACGAGTCTGGCAAAACAGGTATCGACTCAGGCATATATAGGCCTTTGTCTGGTGCAAGTCCTTTTAGCACGGCCGTTTTCAGGTCGGCAGTATGGTTTTTATTGTTCGTGCTATAGAATTTCATTTTATTCTAAAGTATTAAATCCTAAAATCCAATGTCTTGGTTATGCGTTTGCTAGTCGCATCATATCGGCAAAAACGCCCGAAGCTGTTACGCCAGGTCCAGCGCCAGCGCCTTTTTGCTCTTGCCCCGCACGGCCGAGATCAGCACCGCCAGACTGTGGGCAAAGGC
>CALABN010000290.1 GCA_937885735.1 uncultured Bacteroidota bacterium
CAGCATATAGGTCGGGCTAGGCAAAACACCTTGTCATGAAAGAATGTGGCTTCATGAGGAGTTTCAGTTCGGTATTGAAAAGAAGCGGTGGGTCGGTGTCGAGTTCTATCTTCACTTTTACCATTTTCCTGGTCTGAAACCTTATGTCGTATGCCTCTGTATTTTCTTTTAGAAATGCTGATTCCTCACGGCCAAAAGACCTTTTCTCCTTCTTTGTTATCTCTATGTCAAATCCTGCAATGTGAAACTCTTCCCGCATGGCGTCAAAGTAGTTTTCCAGATGTATGTCGTCACGCTTTTCGACAAGCGAGAAATCCATATCTTCAGAGAATCTTGGCAGCCCGTGGAAAAGTCGTAGGCATGATCCGCCATAAAAGGCTGCATGGTCAAAGAACCCTCCTCGTCGTAGACCTGCCAATGCTATCTTCTGGCACACTTCCTGTTCTGCATTTGGTGTTGCTGTACCATCTGTCTCCTGATAGTCTGAAAGCATTGATTCGTATACTGTCATCGCTTTATTATTTTTATCAAGTTATTGAGTGTTTGAGTCTTGCTGCCAACTGCCGCACACGCCGCTATGATGTCCGTATCAAGTTCCTGCAACAAGTCCATGTCTATGCGAATGTCCTCTTCCAGATATGTGGCGAGCGACTTGACTGACTGGCAAGGGACATAGTTATCATAAAGGATAGTGTCGCACAATGCTTTTTCAGGACTCGCCAACAACACACACACACACCCATTATCAACACACTCCACACCAATGGGGAAATACAGTGGAGCAACTTGCATATATCTGAATTTGCCGATAGGAGTTTCAAACGAGCGACTTCGTTTTGTAGTTATGCTAGTCATTGTGTAAACCATTTCGGGAATCATTCCATAGTAGTGAAGCGCCCACTGGAGCGACACGTACGACGGCCCGTATATGTGATTGGCACAAAGACGTGCATCTACTTCTTTGCCACTTAGTTCCTTGCTGACAATATACAGATTTCGCTTTAGCCTTATCAGTTCTCCTGACTTCTCCAATGCCTGCACCTTCTTCTCGGGCGAAGCGAGTTCTTGAAAGCACGACTTGATGTCTGCCATCGAAACAGGAACACCCGCATATTGCAATATTGGATTTCTAAGCATTGAGTGTTGTATTATTTGCCACAAATGTAGAAATATTTGCACAGAAAAGGAAGTATTTCTTCCTTAAGTGTGCAAATTTTAATGGTTTTTCTTTGTACTCAAATCATAACCTCATAGTCAACCCATCAAAATTTTCTTTGGGTTGATATCCTGATATGTCACACTTCACAAATACAGACAACCTTTCCGCATTCACTTAAGCAAAAACTAACGCATGTCACCACGTCTTTATTCTCAAAAAAGATACGTGAAGACTTACATTTTATAAAACTTAAGGCTCCTCTGATTTTCGACAAGGCAATATTTTCGGTGCCGTCCTTTCACATCACCCCCCCCATATACTGAAATGAAAAGAATTCAATAAAAATTTAGAAAAAATTTCTCTCTGCGAAAATTCCGCATACCTGTCCTATTCTTTTGCATCAGTCAAATGACAAAACATATTATTTGTAACAACTAAAAGATGACGGGCATGAACATTAAGCAATTGGCAAATCGCAACAACCCTTCAAGGAGGGTAAGCGATAGCAAGAAGATAAACGATTCAAGTCTCACAAGATTGGAGCAATGGATTTCGGGACACAACATTGCCATAATGACTGCATGGCGGACAATGTTCATGAACCAAACCAACAACACAAAGGAGGTCATGGAGAACAATGTCGTTGAAGTTCCTGACGACTTCCCTATTGACGACTTTGACCAACAAGCACGTTATAGCCAGCAATGGAGAAAGAGCCACCCAAATGGTGAGGTTTTTGAAGGCTACGTCTATTCAAGGAAGGAAAAGGACGAAAGGAACAGGAAACTGAAATCCGCATTGTTGGCATCGGGCTATGGTGTTACATCGGTGCAAGGTGCGTTTAGGGTGATGGGTATGGACAAGGAAAGTTCCGAAAACAGTTTCTTCATTGTGAACCTTAACGATGACAATGGTTTCTTTGAAACGTGCTTTGGCTTGTCAGAATACTACAATCAAGATTGTTTCCTATACAAAGGGCTTAATGAAGATGCCATAAATGTGGGAACAAACAACTCTGAATATCCTTCCTATGGCAAGGAAGACGTTTTGGGTAGATTTCAGCCTAAAGTGGTGAATATGTTTTTGAGTAGAATTGGAAACGCATCATTCGTTTTTAGCAACGATTCGTTTGAACGTGATGATACAAACAATTCATTCCTAAAAAGAAAAATGCAAAGAAAAAATGTTTCGGATGGTTATGGCTTGACAACGTTGTCCACATACATCAAACTGCATGGAACTTTGGGTGGACGTGCCATTTTCGATAGTGGCAAGGAAGTATTGAACAAATGTTTTAATCGTAAAAAGTAACATTATGAATATCAAGGCAATGGTGAATCGCAACAAATCTTCAAGGAAGATTGGCGATAGCAAGTTCAAAGTTCAAGATTACGTAGCAAAACGCAAACTTGCCAAACTAAATGATTCATACCTTAATAAGTACGAATGTTTGAATCTGTCTAATAGTTGCTATGGCAATCTTGCAAGACAATCTTTTTGGAAAGCCAATCAAATCAAGGTTAATGATAGCCGTGTTTTGGAATGCCATATAGTGGATGGCATTGACTATGAATTTGAGAAAGCCGAAAAGGGTGGAATCATTGTATTCTCAACCGATGTAAATGCCGTAATGCTATCTAAAAACAAATTAGTGAATTGGCTTAAACAAAAGGCATCAACATTGTCAAATCGGTTTTTTGCCACCAACAAGATTGACAGGATTGCGCAAGCACATGAATTGGTCGCATGGACAATAGGTCACTACCTTGATGGACGTTACACTGCAAAAGACGGACGTTCGTTTGGAGAGAATAGCCTTTCAGTGGAAATGATTGGCATTGAAACATCACAATTGATTTCCATAGCAGAAGAAATGTGTGCTGAATTTCAGCAAGAGTCGGTTTTGGTGAAGGATTATTCATCGGATAGGATATTGCTTGTCAATCCTAATTGATTCGATAATAATTAAAAAATAATAATACTATGAATATCAAGGCAATGGTAAATCGCAACAACCCTTCAAGGAAGGCAAGCGACAGCAAGAATATAAACGATGCCTCAATTTCTCAAAAGAAGAAGAACAGAAAGTCCGCAATACAGGCTATTGGTGGCGAGAATCCAAAGAACATTAAGACCTTTGCCATTCTCACCGCACAAAACCCTAATTCGCAATCGGCATCATCTTCTTTCAACAAGAAGGCAAACAAGTCGCTCATCGATGAAATAAAGGCATCGGGATATGTCACCATACCTGTCAAGGGGCATTTTAGTGGCAACGATGAGAACTCGTTCCTCATTGTGAACATTCCATTCGAGGTTGCATACCGATACGCAGGCAAGTACAATCAAACATCGTTCTGCTATGGCGAGAATGGAGTTACCGAATATTGGGAGAAGAAGGACGATAGCAAGCCATACGATAGCGTAAGGAACGAGTATGTAAAGAAGGATGAAGTGGAAGGCTACGACAGGCTCAATGCCAATGCGGAGAACTACTCGCTCATTGGAAGGAACTTCAAGTTCACGTTCCCATTCAGCATATTCGATTCAGTGTCACGCAAGATACAAGACAACATCGACAAGTATTTCAATGGCGATGACAGAATTGTTGATTGGTGCATTGACCACGTTGGCTTACCTGTCCATTTGAGGATGAAGAGATTGTATAGGTTTGATTAGTAATGATTTTTAAAGGATTCATGTTATGAATATCAAGGCAATGGTGAATCGCAACAAATCTTCAAGGAAGATTGGCGACAGCAGTAAAACACGAAGGGTGGAAAATCATCACAAGATTATGGACACCTCATTGTATAAATTGCTGACTGTGCATTCCAACAAGGGCTATGTCATTGTTTCCGCTTGTAGGGGAGACAAGACAATGGCAGAGAACAATGCAAACACTAAACGTCTGCAAGAAGACATAAGCAATAGTGGCTGGTCGTACAAGATAGTGCGAGGAGGTTTTGTGGAAAACAAGGGAACTGACGAAGAGCGTGAAGTTACCGAAGACTCTTTTGTAGTATTCAATTACAAGAGGGGGGACAAGCAAAGTGACATTGATGCTTTGGAGACTTTTGCGATAGAAATGTGTGGCAAGTACAATCAAGATAGCGTTCTTGTTGTAAGACCTGATGCCAATCCTATGTATGTCACATCAAGTGGAGACATAGATTTTGAGTTGAGTGGCAACGTCAGCATTGAGCAGAACATTGGTGAGTATTTTACACGATTGGGAAACAAGAGGTTTTCCTTCAATGAAATAAAGGATTCCGAACCAAAGACCATAAATGGAATGCGAGTGAGGGAAATGAAGGGTGAGATTATGATTGATGCAAATGGACACCGCCATTATGGAATGAATGGGTAGAATGAGTTATATATTATATCAGTATTAACATTTAAAACACAAACGACTATGGACAAAAAGAAAGAACCAAAGCAAATAAGCGATTCCGCCTATCCAATGAGCGAGGAACGCAGGCAACAAATGCTGAAATATCGTCAAATGTCTAATGATGAACTACTTCCTATTTGTAAGAATTGGACAAAGAAGGATTGGTTGGATTATCATACTTGCACGGGAGGAACAGAACTTCACCAATTTATGGAAGAAAATTTTTATTCTAAAATAAGAAAACTATGAGAGTTATAATAAAAGATGAGGTTTTAGATGGTATAACCGATTTTATCAATTCTCTTTATAATTATCACATTCCCTTTGATAGAATGATTGCAAAAGGAGAAAATATGGAATCCTTTCTACAATCATTGGGGACTGCCACATTTCATTCGGTATGCAAATGGAAAGATTTAGGTCAAATATTGGACGAAAAAGGTAATCCACAAAACAAAGACCTCAAACAAGCCATATACACCGACAAGGAAAGCAAGTCGAGTTGGACATTCTCCTACATTATAGACGAAAGGAACGATATCTTGTACATTACACAAATGAATTTCTCAAACTCTATCAAGTGTAGTTCATCAAGCCAACTTGAAGAATCGCAACACCGCATTTCCGATTCGGCACATAATCGTGGCAAAGTCCGCTACCCGTTCCTCACAGGATTGCTTGAATACCGAAACAAGACAATGGCATAATAAACACATACTACTATGAACTTCAAGGCATTGAAAGAAAAGATGAATGGCAGAAAGCCACAAAGGTTAGAGCCTATCTTTGATATGGCAAGAGTGGGCTTTATGGACGATGGCATTACGTATGAAGTATATGTACGAACTGATGACGGAGGCAATATTCCACATGTTCATATATGGGACAAAGGAACACATGGCAAAAAGTTCGAGACTTGTGTGCAATTAAAAACCAACACGTATTTTCTACACAATGGTTATACTGATACCTTCAACACATCTCAAAAAAAGGCATTTGCTCAATTTATGAAATCCAAGCCACAAAACAAACGTTATGCTACATATTATGAATTTGCCGTGGATATGTGGAATGCTAACAATTCAGTTGAGAATGTAGAATTTAAATATGACGATAAAGGCGATGTAATCATCCCCGACTATACTCAACTATCATAAGCCTTTTTTTGTTTCTCGTTATATATTATATCAGTATTGACTTTTAAAATGGCATGGCGAAACCAAGATTTTCACCCGTTGCAATTACTTATTTTGCAAATTGTCAGCCAACCGAATTACTTATTTTACAACATGATTGTTTGGCAATTCCTCCTCGACACCTTTTGCATTGGATTTTATGCCTTAAGCAATATACATTAGTCGTGCCATTGAACCAGTTTGCCAGGCAATCCCTTACTCCTTGTACCTATCCGCCAACTTGCCCACAATCTCCACAAACTTCTTCCTTACCGATTCCGGATAGATGATTTCAACCGACTCGCCACGGTGCAGAATGTCGTAGAAGAACTCGTTGACAGGTGGCAGACAGTATTCAAATACCGAATATTCATTGTTTGACTCTACCTCCACCTGCGACGAGTGCAGAGGAAGCGAGCGCAGGAAATTCGAGGCGTAAGCCGTGGCCTTCACCCTTATGGTCTCTGGCTTTATGTCGTCGTAGATAGATGCGCCGTAGCCCATTGACAGGAAATCATCAGGCGAGAAACCCGCAGGATACCTGAACGTTTCGCCAAGGAGGTTTATGTCACAGATTCTGTCAAGCGACAAAGTCAGAATCTTGCCGTCGGCGCAGTTTCGGGCATACAGGTACCAGCGCTTGAAGTGCACCTGAAGGAAATAAGGCTCCATGATTCGGGTGGTAGGTTCGTCCTTCCTGAACGACTTGTGCGTTATCTCTGCACGGCATCCCGACTTTAGGGCCTTCAAAAGCAAAGTCAGCCACTTTCGGCCCGAAGGCACGTCCTCGAGCATTATGCGGTCCTTCAACTCCTTTGCCTGGTTTATGGCTGTGGAAATGGCCAGGCTGTCGATTATCCACCTCGACGTCCGGTTGCTCTCCTCGTCGTCAATGTAGTACTCGTTGAAGCCGTTGCACTTGATGCAGACGCCGTACAAGTCGAAAATGTCATCCAAATTGTCATGAAAAGTGCGTGTCGCCAACGACTTGCCGTCAAACAGTTCGCTGTACTCCCATTTGTCCTTAATCTCTTTCAATGTGATAGGACCATTATTGTCAATGGTCTCCAAAAGCCATAGTAGTTTCTGTTGTTGCCTTGCCGACATGTCTGATATTTTTTCTTTAAAAATATGAAAAAATGTTTCATTGTGCCAAAAATCCGCATACTGACCGTCTTTATTTGCCAACGAAATGGAACAACAAAAATTTAAAGGATATGAAAAACCAGAGTACAATCGCATTATTCACATTTCTATCTAAAAAATTGCAGTACAGTGGATTGAAGGTGCTGTCAAGAATCGATGGCCAGAATTTCATTTACGATGCATCGGACACTGACATGGAAGATGACAGAAGACCGCGCAGAAAACGCACCATGGAATACTCTGACGGGCAGATTGACGAAATAATCGAACAGATTGACGACTTTGCCGAATACCTGAACCTGACAACACTGGAGACGGTTGCCCTGGTTGCCTTGTTCACCATACAGATAGAAGACAACGACAGGTCGGACATTGATGCGCTGTGCCGTTTTTTTGACACTCCGCTGATGGATTTGCTACCGCTCAAGGCAATCATCCCAAGACTGTACGACAAGGGCTATTTCAAGCAGAAGTACGAGTCGCGAGGCCGTTTCAGACGAATGTGCTCCAGAATGGACCCTGTGCTCGAAGACGCCATACTTAACAACAAGCCGTTCGCCATTTCGCCAAAGGAGGAAATCGACAGATACAAATTCTGCATCGCCATAACGGAGTTGGCCAACAAGCGTCAGGACGAAGACATGCCTACGGATTCTTTCCTGAATGAGATGACCAGCATGGAAGAAGAGCACAAGGACCTGAAATTTGTGCAAAACACCATTAAAAAGTTGAAGGAACCCGAGTCAAGGGCATTGTTCTACATTATCTGCTGTTGTCACATTTCGAGCGAGAACACAAACATCGAGGATTTGGTCGAAACCATATACGACGACCATTCAAAGCGTTATTTTGTCGCATCAAAATTTATGAACGACACTCATCCGCTCATAAAGAAATGCCTGGTTGAAAAGAAACCCGCGACCTTCTTCAGCAGAACGAGCCTGACTCTCCTAAACGACGGCAAAAGGTTGCTGTTCGAGAAAGACTACGACACCGTATGCGACCGCGACATCGACGACGGAAGCATCATAAAGCCCGAAAAAATAGACAAGAAACAGTTGTTCTTCAGCGACGAGTTGACCGAGAAAGTGCTTTTCCTGCAAAATTCGCTCGAGGAGAAAAGGCTGAAGACCATACGCGCCAGACTCAAGGAGAAATCGATGCCACAAGGCATGACAGCCATCTTCTACGGACTTCCCGGCACAGGAAAGACCGAGACCGCCATGCAACTTGCCAAGGCCACAGGTCGCAAGGTGATGCACGTTGACATCAGCAAGGCAAAGACGTGCTGGTACGGCGAAAGCCAGAAACTGGTGAAGCGGATTTTCATCAACTACGCCGAGAAATGCAGGACCGAGAAACTGAAGCCTATACTGCTGTTCAACGAGGCCGATGCGCTTTTCGGCAAACGCAGTGAGAACGTCAATCACTCGACCGAACAGACCGACAACGCCATTCAGAACATCATTCTGGAGGAAATGGAGAAACTCGACGGCATAATGATAGCCACCACCAACCTGTCCAACAACCTCGACGATGCCTTCGAGCGCCGTTTCCTGTTCAAGATAAAGTTCGACAAGCCTACCATTGAGGCCAAGCGCAACATCTGGAAGAGCAAACTGCCCGCCCTTTCCGACGACGACTGCGACCGTCTTGCCACAAAGTTCGACTACACGGGAGGCGAGATTGACAATGTGGTGCGCAAGTTCACAATGAAGGAGATACTGGAAGATGCCCAAGCCGACTACCAGACCATTGCCAACCTTTGCATGGACGAGAAACTGAATAAGCAGACACGACCTACAGTGGGATATTGATGCATGTCAATCCAAAGCAAAACATGTGAACGTGGATGCCGACTTGACTATAAGTAAACTCACACTATGAATGTCACAACTCGTCAGGAAAAATGTAGTGGCATGCCAAAAGTGGTCAAAAAAAATGTAGTGATATGCCAAAAGTGGTCAAGAAAAGTGTAAGGAATTGCCAAAAGTGGTCAGAAAAAATGTAACGATGTACGAAAAGTGGTCAAGAAAAATGTATATTTGCATTGGATAATCATCGGGAAAAGTGTATAGACGATGTACAGGACATTATACAAATCGCTGATTGACTGGAAGGCAAACCCACACCGAAAGCCTCTGATACTTAACGGAGCAAGACAGGTTGGGAAGACTTATCTCTTGTCCGAATTTGCGCAGAAGGAATATGCCAAATATGCCTATTTCAGCTTGGACCGTCAAGATGATGTATGTCAAGTATTTGAACAAAACGGGGACACAGCAAGAATCATACGAAGCCTGTCGGCCATATCACAAGTAGATATAACTCCAAACGACACACTGATTGTCTTAGATGAGATACAAGATTGTCCAAAAGCCTTGGAATCTCTTAAATATTTCTGCGAAAATGCACCTGACATACATATTGCCGTAGCTGGTTCCCTACTTGGGATATCGCTACATCAAAATGTGTCATTTCCAGTAGGAAAAGTTGATGTGCTGAAACTATATCCATTGTCATTTGAGGAGTTCCTGTTAGCAATGGGGAAAGACTTATTGGCAAAGGAACTCAAGGCTGGTGATTGGAACATTATCAATTCATTGTCAGCAGTGTTGATGGACCTCCTCCGTCAATATTATTATGTTGGGGGAATGCCTTCCGCGGTTATGGCATATGTTCAAAATCTTGGATTGAACGAGGTTCGTAAGCGCCAAAGGCAGATACTTGACGACTACTCGAAAGATTTCTCGAAACACGCGCCTGCCAATGTGGTGCCCAGGATTCAATTAGTATGGAACAGCATACCATCTCAATTAGCCAAGGACAACAAAAAATTCATCTACGGCGCGGTCAAGAAAAGCGGACGCGCATCCGAGTTTGAAATGGCAATCCAATGGCTTATTGATGCGGGGCTTGTCTATAAAATAAGCCGTGTTTCCGCAGTGAAGATGCCGTTGAAATTCTACGAAGATTTCTCTGCATTCAAATTATTCATACTCGACATCGGGCTTCTTGGAGCCATGGTTGAAGCGCCTGCAAGTTCCATCTTAGTCAATGACGGAATTTTCTCAGAATACAAAGGCTCATTTACCGAACTTTTTGTATGCTGTCAATTAATGACTACAGGCATTCCTACCTACTACCATAGCAGAAATGATTCCATGATAGAATTGGATTTTGTAGTCCAAATTAACGAGAAAGTCTATCCTGTGGAAGTCAAGGCAGAGGAAAACGTTCAATCCAAATCGTTAAAAACCTTTATTACAAACAATCCCAGCCTTACAGGGATTAGATTGTCGATGAAAAACCACATTGACCAGGGTTGGGTGGAATGCATACCTTTGTTTGCCTTCACTGAAGAATTTACAAGGCGAATGTAATATTCTCCCCCTGGGCGATATTTGCCCATAATTTCCCACTCGACAGTTTTTTCAAAAAACTTTCATGCCTGTGCCTCGTTTTGGCACATCACTTCCGTATATTTGTATAAAACATTTAAAACTGTTGAGTCATGGCAATCAATCAAACACAAAAACTAATCTGGCTGGTCAATACAATTCTAAACGCCAAGAAAATAGATTTAAAGGGCATAAACGACCACTGGCAAGATGAAATGTTCCTGAACGACGGAAGCGAACTGCCCAGACGCACGTTCAATAACTGGAAGGACAAAATCTTCGACATGTTTGGGCTTGAGATAAAATGCGACAGCAGTTACCAATACTACATTTCAAATGCCGACGACTTGAAGGAGAACAGCATGGCCAAATGGTTGCTTGACACCTACTCCATCAGCAATTCGCTCAGTGGTTGCACGGCAATAAAGGACCGCATCATCCTGGAAAACATTCCGAGCGGGAAGAAATACCTGAACCTTGTCATAGAGGCAATGAAGAAAAACCAGCGCATCAGCATCAAATACCACAATTACTGGAGAGACGATATCCGGGACCACGACTTGATGCCTCTCTGCGTGAAACTGTTCCACCAACGCTGGTACATGGTGGGGCGCGAAAACGGCATGGACAAATCGTTCTGCCTCGACAGAATCCACGAGTTTAGTTTATCGGACGAGACATTTGAATATCCCGCCGACTTCTCGCCAGAGGACTATTTCAGCAACTGCATCGGCATCATCAACAACCAGGACATAGAGCCTGAAGACATCGAACTATGGGTCTCATCAGAAGAGGCCAACTACATACGCGACCTGCCTTTGCACGAGTCGCAGAAAGAGATTGAAAGAAATGACGACTACAGCTTATTCACAATAAGAGTGCGCCCTACATACGACTTTTACCAGGAAATACTCACATTCGGCGACCAGGTGGAAATCCAAAAACCAGAAGACGTACGGGAGAAAATGAAGTTAAAGGCAATCAATATGGCAAACAAGTATAAGCAACAACATAACAAATAATTAATTTACAATGGCAAGATTATTAACATACCTATGTTGCAAGTGCGACTACAGTGTACTTACAGAACCGGACGGACATTACTTGCTGGTAGCGGGCGAATATGACAACTACATCTGCAAAAACTGCAATGAGATTGTGTCAATAAAAGCGGAACCAAAAGACGAGGAAGGAGAAAAACTTCAATGTCCGAACTGCCTCGCCACAGACAGCCTCGAAAAATGGAACCCCGTTGACGGTGCCTGCCCGAAATGTGGCGGTAAGATGAGTGTGGACAACAACGCATACGTCGTCATGGCAGATTAGTCACTTCTTACATTTACCATTATGGATAATTTTGTAGCCATAGATTTTGAGACAGCCAACTTTCATCGCACATCGGTATGCAGTGTAGGCATAGTGGTTTACAGGGACGGCGTCAAGGTTGACGAATACTACTCGCTCATAAAGCCTGAGCCCGAGTACTACAACACAAAATGCACCAGCATTAACGGACTCACTGCTGAAGACACAAAGGACGCCCCGCTCTTCCCCGACGTTTGGAAGCAGATTGAACCCAAGATTGCGGGACTGCCACTTGTGGCTCACAACAAGGCCTTTGACGAGAATTGCCTAAAGGAGGTATTCAGACTCTACAACATGCACTATCCCAATTACGACTTTTACTGCACCCTGCAACAGTCGCGCAAATTGTGGCCCGACATAGAACATTGCCTCGACGTAATTGCCGAACGTTGCGGATATGACCTGAAGAATCATCACAACGCACTGGCCGATGCAGAGGCTTGTGCAGTAATTGCAAGACAAATTTTATAAGGTGAGTTCAATAAATTCACCGTTTGAAATATAAATACAACAAAATGGGATATATGAACTTTTCGGCGCTTTTTGTTTTTTATCGGTATCTTTATGGTTCGCTTCGCAGTTCTTTCTTGGTTTCGGCAATGTTCGAAC
>CALABN010000291.1 GCA_937885735.1 uncultured Bacteroidota bacterium
CCCGATTGACCTTTTTTTGTTTTTCAATTTGTTCCATTGCTGATTGTTTTGTATTTTTCCAAAATATAAATCACCATTATTATGGGTAAATTAGTCTTGATTCGTCACGGGGAGTCGTTATGGAACAACCGCAACATTTTTACAGGTTGGGTTGACGTTCCATTGACACAGTCTGGCATAGTCGAGGCCTCAAAGGCTAGCCACCAGATTTCCGACATTCAGTTTGATGTCGTTTTCACTTCGGGGTTGGTGCGCTCAATACAGACTGCGCTAATCGTCTTGTTGAGCGACAAGAAGCGTCGCACGCCTTATCTGGTCCATACGTGCCCTATTTTCCGCCGTCGTTATCTGCATTTCTGCCATACCGAACAGAAAAATATGATTCCTGTTTACAGAAGTTGGCAGTTGAATGAACGTTATTATGGTGATTTGCAAGGTCTTAATAAGGTTAAGATAGCCGACATCTTCGGCGTCGGCGAAGTGGTGAGTTGGCGAAAGGGATACACCGCCCGTCCACCAAAAGGCGAGAGTCTGAAAGATACGTCACGCAGAGTGATTCCTTTTTTCAATAAGAAGATAATGAGAGAGTTGAAGGAAGGGAAAAATGTGCTCGTCTCTGCCCATTCCAACACGTTGAGGTCTATAGTAATGAGTCTGGAGCAAATGGACGAGGCGCAGGTTGTTGGTTTGGAGGTTGATACGGCAAATCCAGTCGTTTTCGATTACCAGAACGGGGAGTTCATACGCCAGCAGGTGTCGCCAACCGAAAACGCACAATGGTAATTTAGAATGCATCTCAATTTATTGATATTATGTGTGGAATAGCAGGCATTTACGCAATAACGGCAGAAGGTGAGAAGATGTTTCCTTCAATGTACAAGGCCGTCAGCCTTATGGAAAGACGCGGTCCCGATTGCCAGCACGTCTATTCCGATTCAAAGGTTTGTTTGGGACACGCCCGACTTTCTGTCATCGACTTGAGCGACAGCGCTTCACAGCCATTGCACGACAGTTCTGGACGTTATACCATAGTATATAACGGCGAAGTTTACAACTATCGGCAGTTGCGTAGCAGATTGGTTGACAAGGGCTATCAGTTTAATACCAACAGCGATACTGAAGTTATTTTATACCAATATATTAACGACGGGCCTAAATGCCTCGACAAATTCATCGGTTTTTTTGCATTTGCCATTTACGACAAAGTGGAGGATTCGCTGTTTGTGGCCCGCGACCGTATGGGGCAGAAGCCTTTGATTTACTATCAAGGACACGACAGTTTTGTCTTTGCGTCTGAAATGAAGGCGCTTATGGAGTTGGGCATTCCACGCAAACTCGATATGGCATCGCTTTGCGCCTATTTGCAGTTCAACTACATTCCGTCGCCAAACACCATTTTCGAGAATGTCCACAAACTTAATCCAGGCCACTATCTCGATGTACGCAACGGACAGGTCAAGGAGGTGCGCTACTATTCCATTCCGTACAACTACAGCAATCTTGAAGTTGTTGATTATGAAGATGCCCAAAAAAAGTTGCGGGCATTGATAGAGCAGTCGGTGACAGACCGTTTGGTTTCCGACGTGCCAATTGGCGCATTCTTGAGCGGAGGCATCGACTCATCGGTGATTGTGGCCGAGGCATCGAAACATATCGACAATCTAAACACATTCTCGATAGGATATGCCGACGAGCCTTTTTTCGACGAGACGCGCTACGCACAGTTGGCGGCCGACAAGTTCCACACCAATCATCAGGTGTTCAAGTTGACCAATGCCGATTTGTACGAAAATCTGTTCAAGGTGCTCGACTACATCGACGGCGACGAGATGTATGTGTGCGACAGCGAGGCAACTGAGGAGTGCGACAAGTGCGGCTTGACGTTCCTCGCCGACCACCTGCACACCATTCAGGATGTGCTGACCGAGCGCAACCAGCGTGTGTGCAACGATTGCAACCACTGAAAAAGTATGGTGGGTACTTGACAAGGGTGCCCACCATATGCTATACTAATAACAACAATTAAAAAGCGCAAAGCGCAAGGAGGAAAATTTCTATGAACTTCAACAATCTCTGTGGCAAGGTCGCGGATGGAATGATCCGCATGAGCATCGACGGTGGCATCGCCGTCAAGACGAGCAACGGTTACAAGGTGTACAAGAACGGCAACCTTGTCAACTGTGA
>CALABN010000292.1 GCA_937885735.1 uncultured Bacteroidota bacterium
TGTTCACGCCCGCCGATTTCGGCGCTTTTTCAGTCTATATGAGTGTTATAGGCATCATTGCCGTCATTGCGTCGTTGCGTTACGAGCAGACAATTATCCTTCCTTCCGACGACAACAAGGCCTACAATTTGCTTTACTTGTCGTTTGCTATTGGCATAGTTGTGAGCATCATCACTGCGATTGCGCTTTGGCTGTTCAAGCAACCGTTTATGCAACTGATTAACTTTCCCGAAAAATATTCGCATTGGTTGACGTTTGTCCCAGTATCGTTGTTTTGTCTGTCGATATATCAAGCACTTAATTACTACTTGATTAGATTGAAGCAGTTCAAGTTGTCGGCGTCAAACAAGGTTGAGCGACGGATAGCCGAAGGCGTCACGCAAACTTCCTTAGGGTTGATGGGCAACCAGACGGGCTTGGTTTGGGGCGACATTGCAGGGCAGTCGGTAACCGCATTGGTGGCAGGGCTTAAAGTGCACAAATTCGTTGGCAAGTTGAAAGTCTCGTGGTCAACAATGAAATGCGTGGCCAGAGAGTACAAGAGTTTCCCGCTAAAAAACAGTTTTCCAGCATTCCTAAATGCGTTGAGCCTTTTGTTGCCTACAATCTTCATTAACAGGCTTTTCGACGAAGATGTGACAGGCCTGTTCGATTTGGCGCGAATGTTGTTGATAATGCCGTTGTCGCTTGTCACCACGTCGATGGGGCAGGTCTTGGTGCAACGTTTCACCGAACTGCGCAACAAGCGACAGTCCATTCGTCACGATTTTTGCCGAATTGCGATGCTGTTGGCTGTCTTGGCTGTGGTGTTCGCCGTGGTGGCATACCTTTTGGCACCAACGCTTTTGGCACTCATCTTTGGCGAAACTTGGCGTGAATCAGGCTATTACGTTCGCATTCTTGTGTGGGCGTTCTCGTTCAAGTTCGTGGTTTCGCCATTCAATATGGTGTTTACGGCATTTGAAAAGATTGGACGTCTGTCCGTTTGGCAGATAATATATTTCTTGCTCATATTCAGCCTTTTGTTTGCACCCATTTCCGACATTTACGGCTTCTTGCGCTATTATCTTGTCGTGGAATTGGTTAGTTACGCCATTGTCGCAATAATGACAATTAGGGTTGTCTATGAATACGAAAAATCAATAACGATTTGAAAATGAAAGTGTTGTACCTGACGGAAGATTACATTGGCTCAAGGGTTCACCATAACCTTTGCCAGTCAATCGTTTGTGCTGATAGTCAGATGGATATGACGCTATTCTCGTTCGAAAGGCCAAACTATGGTTTGCGCGACATCAGAACTACATATTCCGATGTAAAATACCGTACGGTGTCATCAATGTTCAGTGGCAATATGCTGATGTACAAGACGATATTCCCATATAAGGTCTCGTGCAAATTAGGTCAGTTGACCCAAAAAGTCGATGCCAGCGACTTCGACTTGACCATAGCGAGCACGTTGTTTGCCGACGGGGCTGTCGCGCTGAAGTTGTGGAAGAAGTACGGAATCCCATACATAGTGGTTGTCCGTGGCACCGATGTCAATTTGTATATGAAAAAGATGCCACACTTGTATGCTGTTGGCCGTGAGATAGTCGCCAATGCGCGAAAAGTGGTGTTTGTGTCTCCTATTCAATATAAAATGACACTCAATTCGTTGGCATTCAGAAGAATATCGCAAGAATTGAAGGACAAGTCGATAACCATTGCCAACGGTATTGATTCGGTTTGGATTGAAAACAAGTATTTTGGCGACGAGTCGAGAGTGTCCGATTCTGTCTTGTATATTGGCGTTTTCGACAAGAACAAGAATGTGCTTTCATTGATAGACGCCTGCCGAAAATTGCGCCAGACATATCCCGATTTGACATTGAATTTGGTCGGCGGTGGCGGTGCGTGTGAACAGCAGGTCTTGGCGCAGGTTAATGCCAATCAGGATTGGATAAAGTATCACGGTTCAATTTACGACAAGCAGAAACTGATTCAGGTATGTCGCCAAAATTCAGTTTTTGCGATGATTTCGATTTCCGAAACATTTGGTTTGGTATATTTGGAGGCTCTTTCGCAAGGTCTGCCAGTGGTTTACACGCAGAATCAGGGCTTTGACGGATTGATGACAGCCGAAGTCGGCTATTCAGTCAATCCTGTTAATGTGTCCGATATTGCAGGCAAGATAGGACTTGCATTGAGAAACAGAAAACAGTTGCTGTTGAATGTGCAGGATGTTGATTTTGAGCAGTTTGGATGGAGTAAACGGGCTCAACAGTGGCTTGAAACCATAAGATGAAATGATACGATTGTCTGTAATAGTGCCTTGTCGCAACGAGTTGAAATACATTGACGGTTGCATTGAATCTATCCTGAATCAGGATTTCCCTAAAGATGAAATGGAAGTCTTGTTCGTTGATGGAATGAGCACCGACGGGACGCGGGAAGTGCTTTCACAGTATTGTGAGAAGTACGGTTTTATGCGAATGCTTGACAATCCGCAATTTATAGTTCCTACAGCCTTGAACATTGGCATCAGGCAATCTGCAGGCAGTGTCATTATGCGTCTTGATGTGCATTCTGCCTTTGAGCCGTCTTATATGTCGATATTGGTTGCCAAACTCGATGAACTTGACGCCGATAATGTTGGCTGTGTTTGCCAGACCGATGTCAAGGAGCGCAATCCAAAGTCGTTGGCCATAAAGGCTGTTTTGAGCAGTCGGTTTGGTGTCGGCAATTCTGATTTCCGCACGGGAGTATCAAATGTGATGCTTGTCGATACCGTGCCGTTCGGATGCTATCGCCGAACCGTGTTCGAAAAATACGGAATGTTTGATGAACGTTTGGTTCGCAATCAGGATATAGAATTCAACAAGCGCATAGTAAGTGGATGTGGGCGTATCTATTTGATTCCGCAGGCTTTATTTACATATTTTGCTCGCGATAGCTTTTCGGCAATGTCGCACAACAACTATTCCAACGGTTTGTGGAACATACTCACGGTAAAATTGACAGGCCGACTTACATCGTTGTCTGTCAGGCATTTTGTACCGATGTCGTTCTTGCTGTCGATAGTAGTCCCATTGCTTTTGATGTCAGTCGATTTGCGGTTCGGGCTTGTGACTGTAGCATCGGTGACTCTTTATTTCATACTAATGTCATTAGTGTGTCTAAAATCTATTGTGCAGTATAATGATTTGAAATTCAAATATTTATTTGTCGCATTTTTGGTGTTGCATACATCGTACGGTTTTGGCTCACTAGTTGGCTTGTTTACATTTAGGAAGTGATGAACAATAAAAAAACAATATTCGGAGCATTTTTAATGCTTGCCTTGCTCATAATGCCATTTTATCCTATTTGGAGCGAGGTGGCAGTCGCTTTGCTATTTGTTGTCGGCGTATGCCTGAAAAGTCAAGACGCAAAAATTGATTTTCACAATCCAGTCGCCATATTGTCGGGATTGATATTGATGCTTTTTGCTGTGTCTGCTATCAGTCTGACAACCAGTTCTGATTTTTTTGTTGGCCTGAAAAATCTTCATACATACATACCGTTCGCTGTATTGCCGATACTCTATTTTTTGTATGATAAATACTTGACAAATAATAATTTAAAATTATTAAAGGCGGTTTCGGCAGGCGTATTGTTGGCATCTGCCGTGTGCTTGATTTTGGCGGTTGTCCGTTCATTCTATTTGGTAAACGGACATTTGGTTTTCAATCCTTATATTAGTTACCGAAATCAGTTCGTCTATACATATCTGTCTGTTTTTCAATATACAAACACATTCGCGATGATGGCAGTGTTTGTTGTGGCAGTATTGGTTTGGGTATTGATGTATGGCAACGAAGTTAAACGCAAGTGGCTGATATACTCGTCGATAGGCTTGTGCCTGCTTATGGTTTTCCTATTGTCGTCACGAACTAATGTCTATGCATTGTTTGCCGTTCTCTATTTTTCAGTATTTGTATTCTATTTTAGGTTTAAAAGATTGATTCATAGTATATTGCTTTTTGTTGCCGTTACGGGTTTGTTTTGGGTTTTCCAGACGTGCAACTACCGTGTGATGAACCTCTCGCAAAAAGTGGCGAGTTACATAACCGAGGAGGATATACAAATGGAAAACGGCTATGTCATAAAGCATCCCGAAAAAGTTGAAGATGTCAATATTAGGTTCCAGATGTGGGAGACAGGTCTCAAGATTGTTCGGAACAATTGGATGACAGGCTGTGGAATAGGCGATTATAAGTCGTTGTTGCGCTCCCGTTATCAGTCCGACGGCCTGACCGAAGCCTACGAAAAATGTTACGACCAGCATAATCAGTACATTGAGACAATAGGCACATTAGGAATATTAGGGTTCGCCATTCTGATATCCATTATGGCCTTCGCGCTTTATTTGTCGTGGAAATCACGCAATTATCTTTTGTTTTGTTGCCTGATGATATTGGCATTGAATATGCTTTTGGAATCGATGTTCAACCGTTATAGCGGAAGTCTATTCTTCGTCGTTTCGCTTATGCTGTCGGCAATGGCCGGACAGAAAAATGGAAAGATACCATTCTGTTGATTCCATTTGTATTTCAGAAAAAATATCAGTTGACACAAATGGTCAAATAAACGGGTAGCAATTCCTTTTTTCATTGCCATACACTATCTTTGCACGAATTTTCCCGACAATGTGGTTGTCGCTTGTCGGTTTTTTCAAATGCTTGAGAAATAATAATTTGAGGTTGAATTTAAGGTGCATTTACATAAATCACCATTAATATTAAGCAGATGGGCAGTCAGTATATCGAAATAAAAGGGGCCAGGGTGAACAATCTTAAGAATATCGACCTTAAGATTGAACGTAACAAACTGATTGTCATTACAGGATTGTCAGGTAGTGGCAAGTCGTCATTGGCATTCGACACCCTTTACGCCGAAGGCCAGCGCCGTTATGTCGAGAGTTTGTCGGCTTATGCTCGTCAGTTCTTGGGCAGGATAAACAAGCCCGAAACCGACTACATCAAAGGAATTCCGCCTGCCATTGCCATCGAGCAGAAGGTTTGTAGCCGAAATCCGCGTTCCACGGTCGGCACTTCAACCGAAATTTACGATTACCTTAAACTTCTGTTCGCTCGAATCGGCAAGACATATTCGCCTGTTTCAGGGCAACTTGTCAAGAAACATTCCGTGCAAGATGTTGTGGATTACCTTCTTACATTCCCCGAACACACAAAGGCGCTCATACTTGCACATCTGAATTTGACCAATGGGCGAACTGTTGACAAGGCATTGACAGTGCTCAAGCAACAAGGATTCAGCCGTATCGAGGTTAATGGAGAAATTGTTAATATTGATGATTATCAGATAGTTGATTCTGATGCCATAAACATTGTGGTTGACCGTATTGTGGTCAATTCCGAGCAGGACAACTTGAGCCGAATTGCCGATTCGGTGCAAACCGCCTTTTTCGAAGGATTGGGTTCGTGCCAGGTGAAAGTGCTTAAGAGCGACAAGACAATTACAGCCGATTTCTCGAACAGGTTTGAGGCTGACGGAATCACATTCATCGAGCCGACTGAGCACTTGTTCAGTTTTAACACGCCATTGGGCGCTTGTCCCGAGTGTGGCGGATTCGGAAACACCATAGGCATCGACCCTGATTTGGTTATCCCAAACAAGAGCCTTTCGGTTTACGACGGCGCTATAGTCTGTTGGCGTGGCGATTCAATGTCGAAATGGAACGATGATTTGATTTATAGTGCCGATAAGTTCGATTTTCCTATCTACAAGCCTGTCAACGAATTGACAAAGGAGCAATACGATTTGCTTTGGACAGGAAACAAGTATTTTCACGGAATCAACGACTTCTTCAAGTTCGTGGAGCAGAATGCATACAAGATCCAGTACCGTGTGCTGATGTCGCGCTATCGCGGACGCACGGAATGCCCCGTTTGCCACGGCTCACGGCTCAAGGCGGAAGCCGAGTATGTCAAGGTGAATGGCTATTCCATTGTCGATTTGGTGAATATGCCTGTCAATGAACTGAATAAAGTGTTCGGCTCGTTCAAGTTTGATGCACACGATGAAAAAGTTGCAGGACGATTGCTTGTCGAGATAAGGAACCGCATCGGTTTCCTGAAAGATGTGGGATTAGGATATCTTACGTTGAGCCGTCTGTCGTCAACGTTGAGCGGTGGCGAGAGCCAGCGAATCAACCTTGCAACATCGTTAGGAAGCAGTCTTGTCGGTTCGCTTTACATTCTTGATGAACCTTCAATCGGGCTTCATTCTAAAGATACCGAATTGCTTATCAAGGTTTTGCGCAACCTTCAGCGCATAGGCAACACGGTTGTTGTAGTAGAGCACGATGAAGATATCATACGCTCTGCCGACGAAATCATCGACATAGGCCCATTGGCAGGACGTTTGGGTGGCGAAGTGGTGTTCCACGGCGATCACCAACAACTCGAAAAAGATGAGAAAAGCCTTACTGCGCAATATCTTACAGGCAAGTTAAGCATTCCAGTTCCCGAATTCCGTCGCAAATGGCGCGATTTCATCGGAATTGAAGGCGCTTGCGAAAACAACCTGAAAAACGTTGACGTCAAGTTCCCGCTCGGAACCATAACGGTTGTCACAGGCGTCTCGGGAAGCGGAAAATCGACACTTGTCAACAAGATACTCTACAACGCTCTTCTGAAATATTACGGCGGACAGGCCGAACAGCGTACGGGCAATTTCCGCAAATTGTACGGCGACCTAAAGCGCATCAGCCGTGTCGAATACGTTGACCAGAATCCAATAGGCAAGTCAACTCGTTCAAATCCAGCATCGTATTTGAAAGCATATGACGAGATTCGCAAACTCTTTGCCGACCAGCAAGGGGCAAAGATTATGGGAATGTCGCCATCGTTCTTCTCGTTCAATGTCGATGGAGGCCGTTGCGAGGAATGTCAGGGCGAGGGCAAGATTAAGATTGAGATGCAGTTTATGGCCGATGTTGAGTTGGTTTGCGAGAGTTGCCACGGCCAGCGGTTCAAGCAAGTGGTGCTCGATGTCCGCTATCGCGAAAAAAATATCAACGATGTCTTGAATATGACTGTCAATGAGGCTGTAGAGTTCTTTAGCCAAGATGCCGATTCTACCTGCCGTCGAATCGTGGAACGCCTGAAGCCGTTGGTCGATGTCGGACTCGGCTACATCAAGTTGGGGCAGTCGTCGAGCACCTTGAGCGGTGGCGAGAGCCAGCGCGTCAAATTGGCGTCGTTCCTTGGCTCCGAGGAGTCGGGCACGCCTACAATGTTCATTTTTGACGAACCTACAACAGGCTTGCATTTTCACGATATCAGCAAACTGATGAAGTCCTTCAATGCGCTTGTCGACAAGGGACACACGGTTTTAATCATCGAGCATAATCTCGAAGTCATTAAATGTGCCGATTGGGTTATCGACCTTGGGCCTGAAGGAGGTCAGGATGGCGGTAACATCGTTTTTGAAGGAACCCCTGAAGATTTGGTCGGGTGTGAACGGTCTTATACAGGTAAATATTTGAAAGATAAACTTATAAACTTATAAGGATGATTGAAGATAAGGATGGACTGATAGTAGCCGTCGGCAATGCAATGGAGCATTATTTTGACGAGTTCAATGCAGGTTGGTATATCGACTATACTACGCAGGATGTTGTGATGATTGAAGATTACATTTTCGAACTCGACGATGATGCAAAGTCGGAAGTCAAGTGGGAGAAGGATATGGTTGACATTGTGCGCAACCACCATTTGGAGCGCATTGACAATCCTTCGGACAACATTAAGCGCCAGGTGATGCAGGATTTTGCCGAAATGCAACCCAACAAGAATATCCGCGGTCACTTGGAGTTCTCAATAATCCAGCAACAGGAGTTTGCATCGTTCAAGAATGTGGTTTACGAACTCGGATTGGAGCGCGATTGGGCCGAATTCCGTACCGAAGAGTATCAGCGCATTGCAAAGAAATGGGTTAAGAAGAAACGCTTCGATTTTATTGACGGTCAGTTGGTTCGCCGTACCGATTGACATCTTGTGAAAGTAATTCATAAAAAAAGTCTCGCCTTGGCGAGACTTTTTTATTTTGATAAACAAATTCTTGATAGTCTTGTTATTAGCAAGCGGGAGTCTTGAAAATTACATTGTATTTGTTATGAGGAACAATGCTCATTACAGGCACATTCGCCTTGCTTATGATGCTCTTTGCAAACGACCCCATAAAAGAAGTCACAATTTCAAGTTGTTGGTGAGTTGTTATTATTACCAAATCGCCATTGTTTGAGTCGATAAAGTCGAGAACGCCGTCAACTTGGTCGTCGGTCTTGAACAGGTTGCCTGTACATTTTATGCCACGTTCGGTGATGTAGTTCACCACTTGATCCTGTTGCTGACGTAACTTCTTGTATAGCAATTCGTCGTTGAACGTGTATGCTGAAACCACCATAATTTCGGCATTCAGTTTCTTTGCGATGTCAACAGCGTCGACAACCTTCTCGCGTGTCTCTTTTGATATGTCGAGAGGCAGGATTATGCGTTTGATGTCAGAGTCTTTCGGCTCGCATTTGATTGTGATTACAGGGCACTGCGCTTCAGAAACGACACGAAGTGCGTTCGTTCCGATAATCAGTTTCTTGATGTTGTCGGCATGGCTTGTGCCCATAATTATTGCGCTTGCATTCAGCGATTTGGCCGTTTGCATTATCGTGTCGCAAAGTTTGCCTTTGGCAATCAAACAGTCGAATTGCGAATCGTCAATATCGGCAGACTTGTGCACGAAATTGCGCATATGGTCTTGCAGTTTCTTTAGCAATATATCTCTTTCCACATCAGTGAAAAAATCCGACCAGATAGGGTCCACACCTTTGATGACGTTGATGAATGTGATTTTCCCGTTAAGCGTTTTGTTCAACTTGACGGCATATTTTAGTCCGAAGATTGACTTGTCAGAATAATCTATCGGCACTAGTAAATGGCTTTTTTGTGCTTCCATTTTTTTTGTATTTTTGATAATATACAAATTTATAATTTACAATAGATTTTACAACATAAATGTTATAGATATGGCAGAGTTTATTCCAGATTCAGAATTGATATTGAATGCCGATGGCAGTGTGTTCCATTTGCATTTGCATCCCGATGATGTCGCTGACAATGTGATACTTGTAGGCGACCCAGGCCGTGTCGATATGGTTTCGTCGTTTTTCACAAAGATAGATGTCGATGTCCAAAACCGTGAATTCCGCACACGTACGGGCCTGTTCAACGGCAAGCGTGTGACTGTCACATCAACAGGCATCGGCACCGATAATATCGATATCGTGGTAAACGAACTTGACGCGGTAGTCAACATTGATTTGGAAAAACGTGTTGCAAAAGAGCAGAAACGCAGTCTCAACCTGATTCGCATTGGAACGTCGGGCGCGTTGCAGGCCGATATAGCAGTAGGAACGCCAGTCATCTCGGAAATGGCAATCGGCTTCGACGGAATGCTCAACTATTACCGCGACCGCAACAAGGTCAGCAATCTCGAAATGGAGAACGCGTTCAAGAAGCATATGTCGTGGAATCCGTTGCTCACATCGCCATACTTCGTTAATTCATCAGAAGCCCTGCTTCAGAAAGTGGGTTTTGATATGTATAAGGGCGTGACAATTTCCGCTCCAGGCTTTTATGGACCACAAGGCCGTGTCTTGCGCTTGCCTTTGCAAGACCCTGCTATCAACGATAAAATAACGGCATTCGAGTATCAAGGCAAGAAAATAACCAACTACGAAATGGAATGCTCGGCCATATACGGGCTGTCGGCGTTGCTTGGACACAATGCAGTTACGGTCTGCAGTATCATTGCCAACCGTTTGAACAAGAGCGCAAACAGTTCATATAAAGGCTCAATGTCCGACTTGGTTGAAACAGTTTTGCAACGAATAACTGAATAGTAGATGTCGCCATCGGAATTCGATTCTTTGATATCGTTGCTCGACGACACTGACGAGTCTGTCATTGTCGCCGTGCAGAATCGCCTGCGTGAAGGCGGTCTTGAAGTTGTGCCTTATCTTGAAAAAGTATGGCAGACAAGTGACAATTCACGTGTTGTAAGGATTCTTGAACATCTCATTCACGATATTCGCATCGGCAGTATAACTGATGATTTGCTAAAATGGAAGAAAAACGGTGCAAAGGACTTGTTTACAGGTGTGGCTATTTATAACAGGTTGCTGTTCCCGAATGTTGAAAATGAGACATTGAGAGCACGGATTGCTAGCATTTGCAAGCCTATTTGGACTGAGCTCAACAGCAATTTGACAGCATTGGAGAAAGTCCGGATAATGAATCATTTCATATTCGACGTAAATAAGTATATGGCTGTTGATGACTTGACAACTCAATCACATTTTATCGGGACATTGCTAAACACCGGAAAGGCACAGATAAATATTGTGTCAGTAGTGTATGCAATTGTAGCACAGCAATTAGGGTTGCCCATACGTTGTGTGGCACATCCAAACGCATTGACGTTGTGCTATATGGATGAATCTGAGTCGGGTGAGTTCTGCAATAATGTTATGTTTTACATAGATGTTGCCAGTCGGGGAGTGGCGTATGGAGCTAGCGAAATAACCGATTATTTGAGGGGAAATAACATCGACCCGGATGATTCGTATTTTACACCTTGCGCTAATTTAGATGTTATCATTTATTTGATATCTTCGCTCGCGCAATGCTTCAAGAGATTGAAGGATACTCGATTGAATGATTGTGAACAGATAATTGATTCATTAATACAAAATTAAGTAATATGTCAGAGAGTTTTCAGAACACCAACAACGATGAAAGGGAGATTGATTTGATTGACTTGATGGGCCGATTCTTCAATTGGGCCGGCAATATTTGCAAAAATGTATTTCTTGCAATATTGTATTTTCTTGTAAGGAACCGTTATCTGTATTTGTTGGCAATAGTCATAGTCGTTATTTTAACATTCGTAAAAAGTAAGTACGCAGTCAAATATTACGATTGCACACTTGTTGTCCAGACCAAAAGCGTAAAATCTTCAGAGATTGTCAACTTCATAAATAATTGGAACTATAGGCAAAGTCTTCCAAAAGACCTTCTTTCTGCAGTTAAAAGCATTAACGGAACATATATGCTGGACTACAACAAGGATGGAATTGGCGACGAAGTAGAGAAGTGGACCGGCAAAGTTGTTGCTGATACTGCCATAATCAATAAGCGTTTGGTTGATGTGTTTTGTGTGAACGCTCAGATTTTTATTGCAGACAATGATACTATCTTGGATGCAATTCGCGAGGCCTTGCTCGATTATTTAAGCAACGACAAGTGGGTGATTGACCAAAATGAGAAGCGTCAACGCGAAGGAAAACTGCTGTTAGGTAGAATCGACAAGGAGATTGCTGTGCTTGATAGTTTGGAACAGAATGAGTACTTCGAATCCGACAACAAATACAAATTCGATAAGAATGGCGGTCTGATGATGATAAGTGAAAAAGACAAAAAGTTGTATCACAGTGATTTGCTGAGCTTGGTTTACCAAAAGAACAATATCGAAAGAAATTACTATTCTGAACCATTTAAAGTCGTTCAGGATTTTAGCCTGCCTTTACAGGCTGTCAACAATCCTTTTGCCAATTTGAAAAAGAGTTTCTTGTTGATAATGTTCTTGGCAACCGTGGTAATCTTGATTATAGACAAAAGAAAAGGCTTGAAAAAATTGGTTGAAGATTCAAAACGTAAGTAATAATCATATTGTATAGATAAAAAAGGCGAGCATCTGCTCGCCTTTTTTATTTGAATTAATATTTCAAGTGTGTTCGTCGTCTTTTAACATCGTAATTGTTGTATGATGCCATTCGCTATTTTAGCGTCAGTGCACAATCCTCAATAGTGTCCGTTCAAACTGTATTGTATGTTGAGTTTAGAATTCAGGACAAGGTATGGCCTTGAACTTATGCTTTCTTTCAATTTCAAATTTGTACGATAGTGAAATTTCGTGTGCACCACCAGTCGATGTTACCAATCTTGATACAGTAAAGTCGTAACTGTAACCAATATTAACTACTTCCTTGTAGTTGTAGCCTATAAGTATAGATATGGCATCTCTACGGCTATAGTCTTTGATAAGTGGCAGGTCACGATACCATACGCCCAATACTATTGGGGCGTAACTCCAATACAAGCCAACATCCATTTGGTCTGTATAACCTTGGTGTCGGTAATTGGCCGCAATAGTCACGGTTTGGCGTTTGGTGCTGATAAGACGTTCCAGTTTGTGCAACCTCAAACCGCCGAAAATGGTGAACTTCGCAGGGTACTTGTAGTCGTAACTTGTGACAGACACGTTCGGGTGGTTTAAGTGGTCAAGGCAGATGCCGACCCAACTGTTGCGCATCGACAACAGCATGGATGCACTCCAATCGTAGTTGCGTACATTTGCAAAGTCTTCGGGCAATACAGGCTGAACATTCGACTCGCTGTATAACTGGCTTGCAAATACAAGTTTTTCATAATCCAGTGAGTGTTCTGAATAGTAGAATCCCAAACCAGGTCGAAGGTATACTCTGCGTGAGAAACGTATGTTGTATGTGTACATCAACCCTACATATGTGTTGCTGTAATTGGCAGAGCCTGCAACGTCTCTTAAAGCAATCAAGCCTATGCCACTGTTTATCTTGTCGACGTTTGCATCTGCATAAACGTTGAATGTCCGCAGTATTCCAGGCATCTTGGCCCATTGGTCGCGGAAGTTCATTCCAACACGGTATCCTGATGTGGCACCAGCAAATGATGGCGCTTGATATAGTGGGTTTGAGTAGAATTGCGTGAATTGAGGGTCTTGTCCGTAACCTTTCAGTCCGCAAGTCAGTATTGTCAATATTAATATGGTAATGTGTTTCCTCATTTTACTTGCGAATTAATGTTACGTCACCAGCAATTTTGAATGGCGTGTTGTTTTCAAATTTGCCTTTAGCCTTCCAAAAATATACGTCTTGTCCCAACTCTTTGCCTTCATTTGCGTATCGGCCGTTCCATCCGACGTTGACATCGGTGGAGTGGAACAATTGTTCGCCCCATCTGTTGAATATCCATAAGTCGTATTCCTTTACGCCGAACCATACTGGGTGGAATACGTTGTTCATATCGTCGGGTATCGGGTATGAACCGTCGCTCGGACTCTCGTCTGACGGAATGAATGCGTTGGGATATTTGATATAGCCGGCACCGCTTACTTCGACTTCTTCCGATTTCAGTATTGAATCGGTGCACATTTGTGAGCTGTATGCTATCAGCTTGACATCGTACAAGCCTTCCACAGTATATTGGTGGCTTGGGTTGAGTTCGGTGGAGTAGGTGCCGTCGCCGAAGTCCCAGATGTATGTGTTGCCGTTTTTGGTCGAGTTGAAGAATTGTACTGGTTGGTGTGGAAGCATCACAAATTTTGGTGATGTTGTAAAGTCTGGTTGAGGCAATTCATACACCGTTATTATTTCATAGTCGTAATGTGAACCACCATCACCTTCGGCTGTAAGTTTTACGTTGTAGATGCCTGGCTCGGTGAATGTATGTGTAGGTTCGGCCTCTGTTGATGATGTGCCGTCCTCAAATGTCCATTCGTATGTGTTGCAATATTCTTCCTCTATCGCGAAATCAACGGTCAAAGGAACGCATCCTGATGGCCTGTTGTTCAGAATCGCAATTTTTGGATATGGTGGAAGAATTGTCACATCGTGAGTGGCAGTGTTTTCGCAGTGCTCGCTTTCTATGTGAAGAGTAACGTGGAAAATGTTGTCCTTGGCGTTATCTCCCCATTTCCCATACTTGTACATAAAGTATTTTTCGTCGGTTGTGGATGTGTTTCCGTCACCAAAATCCCATTTGTATTTCCACGGACCGTCTTGCGTATAGTTTTCAAAATATACTGTGTCGTCAGGATAGCGTTGCGAAGGTGTGTGTGCCACAAAGTCCACATTTGGATTGATGTACACAGTCACTTGCTTTTGTATGGTGTCGGTACATTGATATTTTGATGAACCAATGTAAGTGATTGTCAACACTTGATCGTCGTTGGTGGTGTTGTAGTAGGTGAATGTTGGTTCTTTTGCCACTGATGTGCTACCGTCGCCGAATTCCCATAAATGCTCGGTTGCTGTCACTGTCGAATTGTTTTTAATCTCTATTGTATGAGGACTGCAACCTGCCGTGTCAAAACTGAAGTCAACAATTACATTCGGGAATGTTATCATTGGATTTATCATCGTATCGAGGCATCCATGGATTGACTCTGTGATCAGTTCCACATTGTAGGTTATAGGCTCGTCTGTGTTGTTTGAATATTCAACTTTCTGGTTAGCCTTGTCTTGCGATTTTGCCAGTTTCTTGCCATTGCCAAAGTCCCAGGTGTATGACAAGCCGTTGCCGACTGAATTATTCTTGAATTCTGCCTCAAATGGCGGGCAGGCGCGGTCAACAAGCGGCATGAAGTTTGCCGATGGCTTTGCATAGACGTTCATTGTCTTTGTTATCTCGTCGGTGCAATTGTATTCAGTTGTAGTCTTGAGATTTACTGTATATTCTTTGTCATCGGTATAGCTGTAGTTGTGGAAAGTCTTGCTGAATGGCGGCTTGTCCACAATGGTGGAGCCATCGCTGAATGTCCAGAAGTATTGTGTCTTTGAATCCACAACCGAATTGTCGGTGAATTTCACAGTTAGAGGCTCGCAACCTTGGAAGTCGCCTGTAAAGTCAGGAACCGAACGTGGATACACGGCAATTGTTTGTGATGTGTCGTTTGAACATCCGTGGTCGTTTGTTACAACAAGTTTTATTGTGTAATTCTTGTTTTCCAATGGGGCGGTGTTGTCGTCATTTGTGTATGTAAGGCTGTTTGGCTGACGTGAGTTTGATGTCGTCCCGTCGCCGAAATCCCAACTCCAGGTTCCTGCCGAAGTCAATCTGGAAGAGTCTGTTATGTTGACGGCAAACGGCGTACATCCACCTAGCAGTGTTGATGATGCACCATTCGCACTCTCATCCTTTTCGTTGATTCCGAATTTTGCCAATACATAAGAGTATGTTGTTATGTTTTGATTTACAATCTTTTCGCAACCAGTCGCATTTTGAATCGTCTTCAATTTTACGTTGTAAGTCTGGTCGGTTGTTTCATAGTGCTTGAACAGGTGTTCCGGACTTGTCAATGCTGATGATTGGCTGTCGCCGAAATCCCATAGGTATGAAGCCAACCCTGTTGTCTGGTTGGTGAAGTTTACAGTCAGAGGGTTGCAACCTTCGGTCACGTCTTGTGTGAAACCAGGCAAAAGTCTAGGGTAAACCTCTATGTTTTGCGATGTGGTGTCGGAGCAACCTGTAATTGTGTCCAACGAAACCAACTGAATGGTGTAGTTGTTGACAGTGTTGGCATTCTGGTTGTCGAATGTGAAGTCGAATGGCGTCTTGTCTTTTTTGATGGCGCCGTTGTCGTCATATCCAAAATCCCATATGAACTTGTTGCCGTTGAGTGCCACATCTGGATAACTGAATGTCACAGGATAAGGCGTGCACGCATCGTTCTTGACATACGAGAAGTCTGCGGTTACGTGAGGATAAGCCCTGACTTTCAAAACGGCAGTATCTGAACAGTAATTCACGTCAGTCGTTATCAAACTAATATTATATGTGTGGGTTGTTGCCTCAATGTTGTCAAAAACGTGTGTGTGCGTGACGTCGGTATTTGCCGATTGTGCATTGTCGTGGTCGTAATCCCAGCTATATGTAAGCCCATAGCCTTTTGACTTGTTTGTGAATGTGGTTGTGAGCGGAGAGCATCCCTCGTCGTTTTCTGTGCTGAAGCTTGCTATCACTTTTGGGTAAATCTGAATCTCTTTTGTTGTAACATCCGAGCACTCGTTGTGATTGGCGTCCATCGCAATCATCTTTATCGTGTATGTCGATATGCTGTTGCCGTCAGTGCTTTGGTTCACGTATGCGTGCTTGAAATCGGCCTTGTCGTTGTGAGTCTCGTCGGCAGAACCGTCGCCAAACGACCAGATGAACTTCGAACCATTTGTAGAACTGTTCATCAGAGTCACGTCCATAGGCGAGCATTCAGTATCTTTCTTGTAATTGAAAGCCGATGTTATTTCAGGATAGACGGTAACAGTCTTTGTAGTGCTTGCCTGGCATCCTATTTGGTTGGTCGAAGTCAGTTTTACGGTGTAAGTGACGTCGGCACCTGTCTTGTTCAGGAAGGTGTGTTGTATGACATTGTTGCCCGTCTCGTCGGTGATGCCGTCGTTGAAATCGACAGTGAAGATGTTGGCGCCAACAGACCCCGTCTTTTCTATCGTTACATCCAACGGACCGCATCCTGCTTCAGGCGAGACAGCCAGTTTTGGCTGAATGGCTGGATATGCATAGAATACCTTGCTGATTGTGTTGTAGCACGAATTGTTTGATGCGGTGAGTGTAACTTTTTTGGTTTCAATCATATCGCTTGTGTTGGTGATATGATAGACAACATCTGTAAGGTCTGATTTGATTTTGTCTGCCGTTCCGTCTGTGAAACTGAACACATATTTGCTTGCGCCCTTCGACTCGTTCTTTATGCTGACGTCGTTAGGGGAGCAGACGCTGTAGTTGTCTGCAGAGAATATCGCCTGCACCTTTGGGTAAACGTTGATGACCTTTGAAACAGTGTCTGCACAGCCATAGTCTGATGACGCAATCAATGTTGTTGTGATTTGCTGTGCGGTAGTGCCTGTCGAACCAGTGTTGTTTATGAAATAGTGTTTTACCGATGCATTGGTTGTTGTTTTTAATGTTGACCCGTCGCCAAAGTCCCAACTGTATTTTGTCGGGCCAGTTGACACACCTGTGTAAGTGGTCCCGTTGGAAATGGTTACTTCGGTGCTGTCGCAGACTGTTGTGGCGTCAGGTGTGATGCTTGCCGTTATTTCAGGGTATATTGTTATTTCCTTTGAGAAAGTTTTTGAGCAAGCGCCGTTGTAACTGTCGGTAAGTGATATTGTCACCTTTTGGCGAATGCCTGTCTTGTTCTCGAATTTCAAAACAGCCTGGCTGTTGAGTGAACCGCTGACTATGGAGTATGCTTGGCTAAATTGCCATTGTGGGTTTTCCTTGTATGCGTGCGAAGGAGTGTTGTTTGTTATTGTCACGTAGAGTGGGGAACAACCTTCAGCCTTGTCAATGGTGAAATTAGGGTTTATGTATGGATTGACAGTGACAATGTTCTTTGCAATGGAGTCATAGCATCCGTATTTGCTTTCACCTGCCAACGCCACTTGATATTGTTGTACATCTGGCAGAGTGTGGTAGTAGGTGTGAGTGAATGAACTGTTGCTTTTTTCTGTTGTACCGTCGCCCAAGTACCATTTGAATTGTGTGTCGTTTGACTTGTCAGAGGAATTGTTGGTCAGTGTGGTTGTCAATGGGTCGCAACCGCTTAGGTCTGAAATTGTGTAGTCAACCTTGAATTCAGGATATATGGTAAGTGTGTCTCGGTAATACAGTTTGTCCACACAAGTGGTGTTGTCGCTGTTTATTCTTGTTGCGGTCAACCCAATGTATTTGTGCTTGATTTCGGCTGTGCCTTTGTTCTCGTATGTGAGTGTGAATTTGTCTTTTGTCTTTGTCGCGCCAGGAACTGTACCCGTTGTTGGTGTTGGCAAATCCCAAGTATATGTTGTACGAGTGGGGTCGCCAAGAGAGTGGTTCGTTATGGTTGCCACCAATGGCGAACAAGATGTTGACTTGTCAATGATGTATTGTGCCTTGACAATGCCAAATACCGTGATTGGTATTACAGTGTCGCTTTCGCAACCACCATTTATCTCATCCACAATTTTGAATGTGGCATAGTACGTGGTGTCATTTGTGCTTTTGTTATTATATGTGTGTGAAAGTTTGTCTGGTGCAGGCTTTGATGTCGAATTTGTATACGATATCTGGTCACCATCGCCATAATCAACGAATATTCTGGTATAAGGTCCTGTTGAGTGGTTCTCAAAGTTGACTTTCAATGGTTGGCAACCTTTGGTTGGTGTTGCTGTTATTATCGTGGTTAGTTCCGGACATACAGAAAAACTCTTTGTCACATTTGATGGACAGTTCTCGCCGATTGACGATTTTAGGTTCAGCGTGTATGTTATTATGCTGTTTGTCTTGTTTGTGATTTTCAGCGTGTCATTGCCAAAGTTGCGTATGGTGTCAGTCGATTTTGTTATGCCGTCGTCAAGTGTCCATTCAAAAGTCTTTGCATTGGTTGACGTGTTTGTAATAACAACATTTGAAGGGCTGCATTTTGATGGTTGGTCATAGTCAAAGCCGGCAACAACTTTCGGATATCCTGCCACCCAAAGGTTGATTGTCTTGTATTGGTCGGCTGCTGTTGTGTAGCAAGCCTTTCTTATAGTGACTTCGTATTTGCTGTAGCCGGTTGGAGGCTGTACTTTAGGTGTGGCCTTTGAGCGTTCTGCATCTGAAAGGAATGTGGCGCCTTCACCTTTGTCGGCATCGGCTCCTGATACGTATTTCCAATAGTATTGTATGCCACCAGTTGCCACCAACGACAGCACATCACCTGAACAGAATTTTGCATAGTCTGAATCGTCATTGGCACTTGTTATCACTGCCTTTCCTTCGTTGTTCGAGAAATCGGAGAAATATCCATATCGGCAACCTGTTCCTGCACCACCGTTTATTGTGGCAAGGTGGAACAAGCCTGTGGAATTCTTCACTTTCACTACAGTGCCGGCACTTATGGTTACACCGTCAATGCCATCTGAGAATTCTTGATGGTCTCTTATCAAGTAGCACCATCCCGTGTTAGGTATTTCCTTGAACCAACTGCTTGGCAATGTTTTTGTGGCTCCGTTTATTTCCATTGTAAAGTCGCCAATGTGGTCCTTCTTGGTCATTATGTTCAAGAAGAAACTCTCACTTGTTGAACGGCAGACCGATACTTCAGTTGAACCGGTGCAGCCAATTATGGTTGGCAGAATGGCACCGCCCACTTCACATCCAAAGCCAGCCATGTGCATTACTATTATTGGCTTGTCTGACTTCACGTATAGTGCGTTGTAGTTCTTTAGTGGACTGATGTTTATCTGTTTGCTGTTGAGGCATACACTTGTTATTTCTCCGACATTGGTTAATGTCTTGCTTGCTAGGCTTTCGTTTTCGTCAGTGGAAAAATCGATTTTTGTGTTGGCTTGTGTTGCCATTATATAAACATATTCAGCCTTTTTGTTTCCTTCACCGAGGTGGCCTCGCATAATAATGTATTCCTTTCCCGCTAATTCAACGGGTACAAGTTGGTCGCCAATGACATCGTAGCATCCACCTTCGTTAATAATGCTTAAAGAATTTTTTTGTACTTCATGTGAGTTTTTTTCCCATTTAACTGTAACATTTCCGCTTGAGACTTTTACTATTGTTCCTCCCAAGAACTTTGTTGTACTTTTGGCCTGCAATTTAATGGTCTCACTCTTTTTTAGGTTGAATGTGGCAGTCTTTGTAGTGCTAGACCAATTTTTTATGAGATCATTATCTGGAATAGTAACTACTACACTTGCAGTCGAGCTATTGCTTGAATTCGTAATAACTATGCAGTCAATGTCATCTGAACAAGTGGCTGCTTCTCCTCCCAAAGCAGTACTTTGTTGGTATAAGGAATCATCTTTCCATTGAACTACTATCTTTCCGTTCGTTGCTTTTACAACGGTTCCTCCTAAGTGCTTTGACGCGCTTTGGTTGCTTGCTTGCAATGAAACGGTTTGCCCCTTTTTCAGTTTGAATGTGGCGGTTTTGCTTGCGCTTGGCCAGTTTAACACGAGAGACTTGTCTTGTAGTGTGACTTCAACCGTTGCATCTTCTACGGCTACTATGTCTATGCTGTTCCATGCGTTGGGTTGTTCTGTCTTGTCGCCTCCAAATGGGTAATTTTTGAATGTGTTTTGCGAAGGAACAATGAAATATTTACCATAAGCATTTTGTCCCTTCAATGCCCAAATGTCGCAGTTGTTTGACTTTCCTCGTTCAAGGTAAGCAGTGATGGGTGCCGTGGAAGTAATGTGTAAGCCTTTGTTTTTCACAATACAACTCTCACTAAACAACCCGCTTTCTATTATGTTGGTTTCTTGTTTGTTTTCGATGTATGTCTTGAAATCCCATGTCTTTGACGTGTTGGCAGGAACGGAAATGGTGGTTTTTGTAAAATCATCCACATTTGGCATGTCAATAGTGATTGTTGCATCCAATTCTCCTGCTGAAAAATGTAGTGCTGGTATGTCCGATTCGTGTTGGCTTGTAAGTTGAGGAATGCAAAACCAGAAGTCAACGTCAGTCTGTGCGTTTGCGCGTATTATTGATAAAATGAATAATATACTAACAATGAAATATTTAGCCAAATGTCTCATGATGAAGTTGTTTTAAAATAGACATTATCGTTTCAACTCGCAAATTTAACCCTTTTTGTCTATTTTATATATAGGTAAGAGAACGTTTAGCCGATAAAATAATGCAGTTTGTCACTTTTATTTTTGTTGGTTTACGTGCGATAAACACAAAATGGGAATGTCAAATAGCATATTTGTGTGTATGCCGTATTTTTCTTTGAGTTGTACAATTGATAATTTCTGAAGAATTTATGGCAATTCGTTTTAAAAGAACATACGTGGCAGTCGTAGAAAATGTATTCTATGTCGCCGCTCTGCGGCTTGTGCCTTTTGTTGTGCCATATACTACCATTATCAGGCCGCTCTGCGGCCAAAATACCGTTGCTGTATGAATGTTAATGTGCAAGCCGCAGAGCGGCGAAATAATGGTAGCAACAATGCCAATCTCACCAATTAAGCCGCAGAGCGGCGACACTCATAATTGACGCATTGCTGGCAGAAATGTGGCGCCGCGTCTCTACAAAACGTTATAAAACAAATAATTTCTGAAAAAAAACATGGCAATTCACGGCAATTTGTGTAAAAAACACGGACACATCCTCACAAAAAAACATTTGTTGGTTTTTGGGCATAAAAAAAACAACCGAAGTTGTTTAAAAAAAAGCTTGCTGTAAGGCAATTGTCTAATATTATTCAACCAAATTAATTAACCCATGAAAAAAATACTGTAGCCCTAAAAGAAGAGTAAGATAATAGTTCATAGACATAAAGAAGAGACCCTACAACAAGCTTTCAAAGAACTAAAATCTTACGTTGCAAAGATAGAAACATTATTTGAATTCACAAGCCTATTGTTTGCTCTAAATTTTTGTTTTTCTGTGGAATTTATCAAAAATGACATTGCGTATCTTGGTATTGTGTTGACAATGTTTGCAATATGGTTGTTTAAAATTTTTATCAACATTTATTTTAATTCACGCAACCTTTTGTTGGTTCAAGTCGTCTATGGGTTGTGTTATTTTTGCACGTGTTCTTTTTTTAGATAAATTTGTTTTGGTTGTTTTTAAAATGCTTTCGCTTGATTGTCAGAATCTTCGAAAGTTGTTTGGGAACAATATGAATGGAAAGAAGGGTTAGATGTTGTTGTCGAATATGAATAGACTTTTTTTAATTGTCTCTTTATTGTTTGTGCTTGTTGCCTTGAGCAAATCAGCGACAGGTCAGGCATTGGTTAATGAACCCGACTATTTGCGGGAATACGACCGTAATTCGTTGACTGTGCTGATGCTGGATTATAACAGCCGACACAACAATTACGGGTCATGCTTGCGCAAGGCTATGTATAAGCTGGCCGTCCCGTCAAAGTTTGACAATAACATGTTGTCAACCAGAGTGGTCAATTCGGCTGATAATAGCGACAATATCCGCCAAGCTTTGGAATCATCAAAAATCCCTAACGATATATTTTCAAAATGGTTCTCTCGTGGAGCCGATGGCAGTTTCAATATGTCGGTCATTCACGAGCGTGGCCTGTATAACGCCACCGATGCCGATGTTATTGAGGCTTCGGCTTCAAAGGTGGGGCTCGCAAAGTTGCAGGACGCTGGCGAATCGCTTATAGGGCGTTCGTATGTCATGGTCTTGAGTTTTCGCAACATAAAGACTATGGAACAATATTACGATGAGTTGGATGCCAATCGTAAGTCTGTTGCCGATTTGTTTAATACCAAATATATACCAGTCGCAAGAACCAAAAATGGCTATCGTGCCGACGTTGTTGGCTACATTTATAAATTGTCTAACCTGTCGGCTTCCATGGATGATTTTTATTCCAATATGTGGATTTTCGATGAGGACTCAAAAGAGGACAGGTCGAGGAAAATCAATGCGTTTGACAATGCCAATTTCAACCTGGAATATGTCACGACGGTCATTCGTACCGTTGAGGCAAGCCAGTTGAATGTCGGGCAACAAAAAAGTCAGGAGGATTTGTTTGTCGATTTGGCGAATGCGTCCGTCGAAGGTCTGGTTTATGAATCTGAAGCCAAGGTTGAGGCTTGGAAGGTTGTGACGGCATTGTACGATACTCATCCGCTCCGCGCAAAGATTGGAACCAAGGAGAATCTTAATGTCGACGACAGGTATTTCGTTTATGAATACCGAATGAACAAGGATAATCAGGTTTATGCCGACCGCAGGGGTGTGGTGAGGGTTAAGAAGGTTGCTAGCAACAGTCAGGTTGCTCAAGGCCAAAGCGATAATGATGCCCAGCAAATGTCGAGTTTTTACCAGGTTGCGGGGCATAGGCTGGAGCCAGGAATGTTTATGGAGCAGAACAATGACAGAGGTTTGGGTGTCACTTTCGGATATGCTACTGGCGCACAGAGTGGAGTGTTCATAAATATCGAGGCGATGGCTAACAACGGTATCAGCAACACCACTCAATTAAAGGGCTTCTTGGCTGGACATATTGATTTTGGCAATTATAACTTGAACGATTGTGGATTGTTCCAATACGATTCTGATTTGGAAGATGCCTCGTTTTGCTTTTTTGGTGGCGAATTCGGGTTCTCTAAAGGATTTTTCCCATTGCGGAATGTGGCATTGTCGGCACATGGCGGATTTGCGATAGAATTTGCCGATTTTGCCAAAACTGATTTGAGCAAGGAGTATTTTGAAGGAGGAATGGTTGATTGCCTTTTTTCTTTTGTTGGAGTACAAATGGCTATAAATCTGAAATATAACGTTCAGTTGATCGGAGGAATGAATTATTATGTCCAATTGGAGAATGCAATGCTCACCAAGAAGAATGACGAAGATGAAAAATCGTTGGGTGTGACTTATTCTTCAATGTTTGATGGTCGTGTTGGTGCAAATATTAATTTAGGTGTACGCATCCAATTTTAATGTCGATGCATCTATATGTAGAGACGCAATATTTTGCGTTTCAGATTTAAGTGTTGGCAATTTATTAAAACATATAATATGAAAATTGAGTTTAAAACATTGATGATTAGCCTTGTTGCCGTTGTCTTGCTCGGCTTTGATGCCGATGCGCAGTCAAGAAACAAGGTCCGCAAGTTGGAGTACAACAGCCAGTATAACTATGAGGTTGCCACATTGGCTGTGGGAGTTGACGGCACCAAGCTTGTAAAGGTTTGGGGCTATGGAAAGACTGCCGAGGACGCTGTCCGTGATGCCAAGGCCCAAGGCGTGGCATGTGCCATTTTCCGCGGGTTCCCTGCAGGTACCAACGGCTCGGCCGCACCAACACCTGCCATAGTCACTGACCCAGATGCTTCCACCAAGCACGAGGGGTATTTTACAAAATTCTTTGAACCTGGTGGACAATATCTTCAGTATGTGAATGCCAGTTCCGACGGCATTCCAACCGACCGTGTTAAAGTGAACAAAAAGACATACAAGGTGGGCGTGTCGCTTTCAATTGCCTACGACGAACTTCGCAAGGAGTTGGAGCGTCAAGGCATTGCACGCAAGTTGAATAGCGGTTTTTAAAGTGGGGTCTATGAATTGATTTCGAGAGATTTTTGAATTAAAAGTTCATATAGTCCATTTTGTTATATTTATAATTTAAACGGTGAATTTATTGAACTCACCTAAAATCATTTAATGAAAAAGAATATGAAAAACGCATTGACATTATTTATAGCATTGCTTTTAACGGCAAATTCATTCGGCCAGGCCAGGAAGCCTACCATAATGGTTGTGCCAAGCGAACGTTTTTGCATAGCCAACGGCTATTCAATGACTTATGACAATCAAGGAACGCAGACTGTTCTGCCTGACTATAGGAAGGCTTTGCAAGGCGATGCCGACTTGCGTATGGCTATTTCAAAAATGAGTGGCATTATGTCGGACCGTGAATTTCCGCTAAAGGATTTGGAACAGGAGATGCGCAATCTTGCCAGCGAGTCGGCTGAAACAGCCATGCTTACTGGTGCCGACGGTGGCAGTGTCGCCGAGTCGCCTATCGACATTCTCAAGCGCACAGCCAAGGCCGACATTATCCTCGACCTCGATTTCTCTGTGGTAAAACAAGGTCCTAAGAATAGCATAATGTTTACCCTCAATGGCTTGGATGCCTATACAAGCAAGAATATTGCAAGTTCGGCAGGAGAAGGCAAGCCAAGCACTTCGGCTTCGGTCGAGTTGCTTTTGGAAGAGGCCGTTTTGAGTCACATGGATGAATTTTGTGGCAGACTGATGTCATATTTCGACGATATGTTTGCAAATGGCCGTGAGGTTAAGATTATGGTTAAGTTGTTCGACGGGGCAGATGTCAATCTTAACGAAGAATTCAGTTACAATGGCAATACAGACGAATTGGGCACTTTGATAGAGGATTGGATTTCTGATAATACTGTCAATGGCCGATATGGCTTGTCTGATGCCACTGAGAATTTCCAACGTTACGAGCAGACAGACTTGTTTGACAAGTATTATGCTTCGTATATGCAATATGCCAATTGAGCGTGCGCGTTAAGAGCAAAATGTCCTTTTTCAGCCTGATGTCTTCGTGCGTCAGGCTGATTTTTTGTGTTTTTTGCACAACCTAATTTTGATAAAAATTTGTCGAATTTTTCTTAATTTGGGCGGTTTTTAGTTTGCACAAATAGTTAAAAAACTTTATGTTTTTCTTGCATATTCCCCAAAAAAGTCGTAACTTTGCGCACTTAAAGGAAATTGTGTTTTATGAAAAGACTTAATTTGATACTCATTTTGTTGGCGGGCTTGGTTGCAACAAGTCCTTCAATATGGGCAGAGGGAAAGGTCTTTTTGCATGAAGCACATGCTCCCAATTCATACCTTACGATGATTAACGGGCATCAAATGCAAGCCGTTCATGAGTATAATCAAACTATCTATGTAAAACCGGGGGCTTCTGTTACTTTAC
>CALABN010000293.1 GCA_937885735.1 uncultured Bacteroidota bacterium
CTTTTTAGTAAATCGTTTATAATCAATGTTATGTTTTCATCGAACTCACGTTAAAATACTATCGCATAACAATCTTAAATTTGCTTGTTCGTTATTATCAATGGAAATGAAAATCACGCCGTCTTCGGTAAGCAAGTCGCGGGCAAGCATCAAGCGTGGTGCCATAAACATCAGCCAAGCGGAATGTGAAGCCGAGCCGCGCTTGCACAGGTCGAGAATGCGCTTCGCCTTTTCCTCGCCAATGCCAAGTTTGGTTTGCAACTGCTCGGCAGTGAAGTTGAACTTGTCGTTATACACAAAGCCATCACTGCCCGTATTGTACGGCGGGTCAATGTAAATGCACTTGATTTTCCCGGCATACGATTTCAGCAGATGCTTCAATGCATCGAGGTTGTCGCCGCTGATGTAAATGTTCTGGCTATCTTTGTTTTCGGGCTTGCTGTTGTGTTCAATGTCGGGCTGAATCACCGTTTCCGTTTCGGTCGAGGCAATCAGGTTGGCATAATTTTTACCCAAGAAATTGAGGTCATAACCTTCTTCTGTCACATCAACCTTGTCGTTCAGCAAGGTCTTGAACTTTTCCAAATCGAACTTTCCTTCGTTGGTGAAGCATTGCGGAAAGTCGGCGTGCAGTCTCGCCATCACGCGGTCGGAAGGCTGCACATTTTCGTTTTGTGTTTTAATGTCCTTTATCATTCTGCGCCCATATTGTGCACTCGCTTATCTGTTTCGGAATAATACGGACAGTTTCTATGGACCTCATAAAAAAACAGACGTGGAACTTGAACATTATCCACGTCCTGAGGCCCTGAGACTGCCCGAATCAACAGATAAGTCAAGCCCACGCTGTATAGCGCAGGCATTCACTTGACTTATTCGAGTTGATTCTGTTTTCTAAAATTTCTCAGGTTTCAGGACAGCTACCGAATAATAAGCAAACGCTATGATTTATAATATGTTAATTTAAATTTATTTCTGTTTCATTTTTCGTTTTGTAAGTTAAACAATTCTTTTTGTGCTTCAATCTCCCTGCGAAGTTCTTCTTCGGTAGGCATTAGAGGCATATATTTAGCAGCGAATAAATTATCACTATCCCGTAATATGGAATAGCGTGCAATGTCTTTGCTCGTTTCGCTGCAAAGTACTATTCCTATGGTCGGATTGTCGCCTTCCGTACGTTTTAAGTCGTCGTACATTCGTACATACATATCCATCTGCCCAACATCTTGGTGGGTAATCTGTCCCTTTTTCAAATCTATCAGAACAAAACACTTCAAAATGTAGTTGTAGAACACCAAATCGATGTAAAAATCACCTGCATCGGTGAAAATATGCTGTTGCCGTGCAACAAATGCAAAACCCCTACCTAATTCAACAAGGAAATCTTGAAGATGCTGAATCAGTCCTTTTTCTAATTCGGTTTCCGTATAGTCGGTATTTTGCCTGAATCCGAGAAATTCTGCCATGATTGGACTTTTCAGAATTTCCAATTTGTCAATCTTATTGTCATTTTTGGTATTTTCAACCAATTGTGGCTGCTTAAAATGACGTTCATAATATTGGGTTGAAATATTGCGGTCAAGCGTACGGACGCTCCACATTTCCTGCGAGGCAGTTGACAAATACCAACGAACAGCAGTGGGGTCATCTATGCGCAATGTTTGAAGAATATGCGACCAAGATAAATTGTGCAAACGCGTTTGCACAATTTTCAAATCATTGAAAGTCAGGTAAAAAGAGCGAAAATACTGTAAATTTCGTTTGCTGAATCCCTTGCCATACGTTCGGGTCAGTTCTTCGGAAAGCTGTTCGATGAGTTGCGTGCCATAATCCGCACGTTCCTTGCCCTTTTGTTCTTGCAAAACAATCCTTTCTCCGATTTTCCAATAAGTTTCAATCATCAATTGACTCACGGATGCTTATGCTTGCTGGCGTCCCTGCTCAACAATGCTTTTCACTTCTGCAAGAAAGGTATTGTCTATCGAAACTTTTTTTATGTCATCGTTTGTTTTCATCAACAAAAAGGATTGCTAATGCGTTAATTTACAATGTGTTATCTGAAAATTTCTTTTTCTATTGTTATAATAAGTTTTAGTTGTTATTTAATTCATTTTCAATATCTTCAATAGAAGGGAGAGAACTTTTGATGTCTTTTGGCAGTGCTTGGGCTAATTCATATTCTGAAATGCCCAAAGGTTGGTTGCTGCTTTCAAGAGCATATTGTGCCAATACATTATCTTTCTCCTGACATATCAACAAACCTATGGCAGGATTATCACCTTCTGTGTTAAGCTGATGGTTTACAGCAACTACGTATGTGCCCAATTGCCCAACATTGCCAGAATCAAATTTTCCTGTCTTCACTTCTACGACAACATATCGGTGCAAAGGTACACAATAAAAGAGCATATCCAAAAACTTTTCGGTTTCTCCAATTTTAATTCTAATCTCTTTGCCCATATAGGCAAAACCACGTCCCAACTCCATCAATGTTTTGGCGATATTGCTTATAAGGGCGTCTTTCAGTTCCGACTCCTTATATTTTTCAGTAAGGGTCAAAAAACTGAAATTGTAGGGATCTTTTGTTATTTGCTGAGCCAAGCAACTTTCTGGTTCGGGCAAAACCTTTGAAAAATTGCTGATCGCTGAGCCTTCACGTTCATATAAATTTGAAGACAACATGTTCAACAAAACATTTCGGCTCCAATTGTTTTCCAACGTCTTCCTCACATAAAAGAATGCCTTGGCTGAATCCCCTTTGGTCTTGTCTATAATGTAAAGATGGTGCGTCCATGGAATGGAAAAAAGTACATCGAATATTTCAGCAGATTGCTGAAAATTCATCAAAGCAGATTTTTCAGCAGGTTGCTGAAGATTTTTCAATAGATTGACATACAACGAATAAAAGCGTTTTGCATAGCGAATATTGCTTTCCGAAAGACCTTTTGCGTTGCTCATTTCAGAACGCAAATCCAAACTTACAATTTCATAAAAATGACTTCCATACTTGTTGTCGTATGCTCTTTCCGAAATGTCTTTTCCCAAGGTCCAATAGAAACGAATAACTTCTTCGTTTACTTTAACGGCGGCTTTCACTTGTTGCTGTCGATATAGCAAGACGAGATTTTCAATCCAAGTTTTGTATTCTTTGTCAATATGAATTAAGTCACTCATTGTCGGTTGGGTTGTGAATAATAGCTAATGCGTTAATTTACAATGTGTTTTTTCCCTTTGCGTTTTTGATTTTTATATGAATGTCATTAATTTTGCAAATATACTTATTATTTCAATTATTGAGGGTATAATATTTTATTGATGATAAAATCTTGACAAATCTTATTCCAACATCATTTTGGCTCTGACAACGGCTTCGTAAAGGCTGTCGATTTCCTCTTTGGTGTTGTATAGGGCGAAGGAGGCACGCACCGTTCCGGGAATGCCGAAGTGGTCCATGATGGGCTGCGTGCAGTGATGCCCGGTGCGGACGGCAATGCCCAATTTGTCGATGATGGTGCCGATGTCTGACGGATGAATGTTGCCGATATTGAAGGAAATAATGGCCGCCTTTTGCGCCGACGTGCCATAGATTTTCAACCCTTGAATGGAAGACAGTCGTTCCGTGGCGTACGACAACAGTTCGTGTTCGTAGTTGGCGATGTTCTCTATGCCGATGTGGTTGATATAGTCAATGGCAACCCTAAGTCCCATCACGTCGCCCACGCTGGGAGTGCCCGCTTCAAACTTAAAAGGAAGGTCGTTATAAGTAGTTTTGGCAAAAGTAACCTGTTTGATCATCTCGCCGCCGCCTTGATAGGGTTTCATTTGGTTGAGCCATTCCTCTTTGCCGTACATCACGCCGATGCCCATCGGAGCATACATTTTATGTCCCGAAAAGCAGTAAAAATCACAGTCCAGGTCCTGAACATCCACTTTGCAGTGCGAAACGGCCTGGGCTCCGTCAATGAGTACAGGAATATGATGTTGGTGAGCCATCTCGATGACTTTTTTCACGGGGTTGATGGTGCCCAGCGTGTTGGAAACGTGCGATACGGCTACGATTTTGGTCTTAGGCGTAAGCAATTCGTTTAATTTGTCCAAAATCAGCTCGCCGTTGTCATCAAAAGGAATGACTTTTAGGATGCAACCTCGTTCCTCACACAAAAACTGCCAGGGAACGATGTTGGCGTGATGTTCCAATTCGCTGATGAGGATTTCGTCGCCTTCATGCAAAAACGTGCGACCAAAAGAAGAGGCAACCAAGTTGATGGAGTCGGTGGCGCCGCGTGTAAAAATCACCTCATAATGATGTTTGGCATTGATGAATTGCCGAACTGTCTCTCTGGCAATTTCAAATTCATCGGTGGCCTTTTGGCTGAGGTAATGCACACCGCGGTGAATGTTGCTGTTAAGCTGCGTATAGTAGTTGTTGAGGGCGTCAATCACCACTTGCGGTTTTTGCGTTGTGGCAGCATTGTCCAAATATACCAATGGATGTTTGTATATTTGTTGATTTAGAATGCTAAAATCTTCTCTATTCATCGTCGTCATCTTCTTCTTGATTCTCAGTGGTATCTTCGTATTCTGTGTAGTTGTTGTCGTTGTTTTTGTTGAACAAGGAATCTTTGAGCAGCATACCGTATAAAATGATGATGAGTACGGTGGTGAAAATGGCAAATCCGTTCATTGTCAGGGCTCCCTTTATGACGAGGTTGCACATAACAAATAATGCGATTTGGGCGATGGTGTACAAATGAAAGCCGACTTTGTTGAGTTTCAGCATCAAGGCCGCTCCGATAATGGCTAAGGCGTAGCACAATGATAAAAGCAGGTATTGCCAAGAGGGAACTTCAAGCATTTGCTCAATTTGGCCGATCACTTCCTGCGGCATTCCCATTGATTTGTACGTTTCAAGGGCTATCGGCATATAGCTGGCAGAAAAGGAAAGTGTAAAATAAGTCAAAAAGGAAAATCCGGAACCGATGAAGGTTAAGATAGCTAAAATTAAGAGCCAGCGGGATCTTTGTGGTCTTTCGTTTTCTTTAAATGGATTCATTGTATTTTATTTTTATGTAATTAATGGTTTTATGGTCGATTTTGAAGCGGTCGTCACTGCGATGACCCACTACCCAAATTATTTTATCTCCATCGCAGAGCAGCCATATTTTGTCTTTCGTAAGAATGTCGATTTTTTGATTGGTGAAAAAATCGCTGAGCTTTTTGCTTCCTTTCATTCCGAAGGGAAAGAAGAAATCTCCCGACTTCCAATGGCGAAGGATAAGCGGAAAGTTTATTTTCGTTTCATCAACGTAGATAATGTTGGGATTGTTTTCGAATATAGGTTTTTGATTGATAGGACATTGGCAAGTTTGAAATCCGTACTGACTTAACTCTTCCCAGGAATTAATCGTTATTGAATGATGAATATCTGAATCTAAACGGTTAATAATCAATTTATTTCTGTCTTTCACAAGAATGTGGGTGGGTGACAGGAATTTTTTGCCCGAAAGTCCTTGTTCGCTGTGGATAATCTGCTTTACAGTATCCTCATTAAATCCATAATCACGAAGTATTTCATTCAAAATTAATATTTTATCATCTAATAAAGATAATTTTTCTAGTGAAATGATGATTTCTTCATTGCGGATTTGGACTAAGTCTGCTTTGATTTTATCTAACTGATGTTGATAGAATTGGTATTGACGCTGAAGGAGTTGGCTGTTGTGGGAGAGAGTTTGAATGAGTCGGGGGTTGACTTCTTCTAATTTAGGAATAACGGACAGTCTAATTTTATTTCGATGGAATATTTCGGAATAATTGCTGCTGTCGTTACGAAAAGCGATGTTTTTTTCAGCAGCGAACTGCCGAATTTGTTGGGCGGAAAAGGGTAGGAGTGGGCGGAGGATTTTGCCGTTTCGTTCAGGGATGCCCGTGAGGCCCTTGAGACCGGTTCCGCGTGACAAATTGAGGAGAATGGTTTCGGCATTGTCGTTGGCGTGATGTGCGGTGACGATGTAGTCGAAATCGGCGCCTATTTCGGTGAACCAGTTGTAGCGGAGTTCGCGTGCCACCATTTCTATGGAATTGCCCGATTTTTCTTGTATTTCGATGGTGTTGAATTCTTTTTCGAAGTAAGTTACGCCGTAAGTTTTTGCCATTTTTCGGACGAACATCATATCTTGATCTGATTCTTCTCCCCGGAGGTGGAAGTTACAGTGGGCGATGGCGAAGTTGAGATGGCAATGGGCGAACAAATAGGCCAATACGGAAGAATCTGCGCCACCACTTACCGTGAGTAGGAAAGTTTTAGATGGTGCGGTCTTAATCAATTCGTTGATATGCTGTTCGAATAATTCTTCCATA
>CALABN010000294.1 GCA_937885735.1 uncultured Bacteroidota bacterium
TACCGATTATCTTCACCAATCGCGTACTCGGAACCTCTAAGATGTCTGGAGGAATATTCAGCGAGGCAGTCTTCGGCGTCATCCGACTGAAATGGCGCAGCCTGTTCCGCAGTTACAAGCGCAACGCAGCATAATAACAAAGTATCTGTTTTTCAATCATATTATTGATTCAAAATGAAAACGCTCATAAAAGATGCCACAATAGTCAACAATGGCAAGAAATTTGGTGGGCACATTTTAATCAACGGCGAATACATTGAGTCGGTAACAGCCGAACTGCCTCAAACCGACGACAATACACATATTATATATGCACAAGGGAAATTGGCTATTCCTGGTGTCATTGACGAGCACGTACATTTCCGCGAACCAGGTCTGACTCACAAGGCCGACATTGAATCGGAATCAAAAGCATCTGTGGCAGGCGGGGTAACTTCCTTTATGGATATGCCGAACGTCAAACCGCAAACCACCACAAACGACCTTATTCGACAAAAAATTGAAATTGCGTCAGAAAAGTCAATCGCAAATTACGCCTTTTACCTTGGTGCCACAAACGACAACTTGTCTGAAATAAAGAATGCCGACATTTCCAACATTGCTGGAATAAAACTGTTTATGGGTTCGTCAACAGGCAATATGCTTGTAGACAAGGGCAATATGCTTGAATCAATATTTGCAGAATCGCCTTGCCTAATTATGGTTCACTGCGAAGACGAACAAACCATAAAGGACAATATTGCCCGTTTCAAGGAATTATACGGCGACAATGTTCTGCCGTCACACCACCCTTTGATTCGCACTGCCGAGGCCTGCTACAAATCGACATCAAAAGCCGTTGAACTTGCACAAAAATACGGCTCACAGTTGCACGTGGCACATCTTTCAACGGCAAAGGAACTCAACCTGCTTGAATCAAAGCCACTGAACGACAAAAAAATCACGGCAGAAACCTGTCCTCAATACTTGATTTTTGACCAATCGGACTACGAAAATTTAGGATACAAGATAAAGTGCAATCCTGCAATAAAGACTTTAGACGACAAAATGTCTTTAATCGAAGCCCTAAACAACAATAAGATAGACTCCATTGCCACCGATCATGCGCCACATCTCGAAAGCGAAAAATTCGGCAATACATATTTCACTTCAGCATCAGGAATGCCGACAATACAATATTCACTTTTGGCAATGCTCGACTTGTGCAGTCAAGGGCTGGTGAGCATTGAAACAATAGTGGAAAAAATGTGCCACGCACCTGCCAACATCTACAAAATAGAAAAACGTGGCTACCTAAATGCCGGCTACAAGGCCGACATTGCAATTATTGACACAAACAAACCACAGACAATTTCAGAAAACGGCATTTTATCGAAATGCAAATGGTCTCCATTTGAAGGCCACACTTTTGGATCAACTGTCACCCACACTTTTGTAAACGGCAATCTTGTCTACAGCAATGGTCAATTCGTTAATGAGGCCAAAGGCCAGGCCTTGCATTTTTGCAGATAAAAAAAACGGCACCTTAAAAAGATGCCGTCCTATCGTACTCAAATTTGTCAATCTATCGTCAGGCAGTTTTCAACTTTTTCATCAAGAAGTGCGTTTTGCAAAACTTCCTCAATTGTATTTACATAGATAAACTGCACACCCTCAACATATTCGGGCTTTATATCCTCAATATCCTTACGGTTTTGTTCACACAAGATAATAGTTGTAATTCCTGCACGTTTGGCCGCCAAAATCTTCTCACGAATGCCACCAACAGGCAAAACCTTGCCTCGCAATGTTATCTCGCCAGTCATAGCCAAAGCCTTGCGAACCTTGCGTTGAGTAAATGCCGATGCCAAAGAAGTCACCATAGTGACTCCAGCCGATGGTCCGTCTTTAGGAATTGCACCTTCTGGCACGTGAATATGCACGTTCCATTTTTCAAAAACACCAGAATCTATTCCAAAACGAGATGCGTGCGCCTTAATGTATTCCAAAGCCAGTGTTGCGGACTCCTTCATCACATCGCCAAGATTTCCTGTTAGAGTCAAATTGCCCTTGCCTTTGCTCAAACTTGTCTCAATGAAAAGAATGTCACCGCCAACGGCAGTCCAGGCCAGACCTGTCACAACCCCCGCAAAGCGATTGTCATCATACATGTCTTTTGAATAGATAGGCTTGCCAAGGAAATCTACAACATTCTGCTTCGACAAAGATGCCATTTCTGGTTCGCCAAACACAATTTTTTTAGCAACCTTTCTCGATATTTCGGCCATACGCTTGTCGAGTTCACGCACACCTGACTCGCGAGTGTAATTTTCAATGATATACGTCAAAGTTTCGTTGTCTATGTTGAACGGATGCTCGTCAAGGCCGTGGTTTTTCTGTTGTTTTGGCAACAAATGCTTTTGGGCAATCTCAATTTTCTCTTCAATGACATATCCGCTCACATCAATCATTTCCATACGGTCGCGCAACGGTGCGCTAATGTTGGCAATATTGTTGGCCGTGGCAATGAACATCACGTTTGACAAATCGAAATCGACATCAAGGTAATTGTCGTGGAAAGCGTTGTTCTGTTCAGGGTCGAGCACTTCAAGCAAAGCCGATGAAGGGTCGCCGTGATAATCATTGCTGACCTTGTCAATCTCATCAAGGACAAAAACTGGATTTGCCGATTTGGCTTTTTTTATGTTTTCGATAATACGGCCAGGCATTGCGCCAATATAAGTTCTGCGATGACCACGTATTTCCGATTCGTCGTGCAAGCCACCCAACGACATACGGACATACTTACGTCCAAGTGCTTCCGCAATTGACTTTCCGAGCGAAGTCTTGCCAACTCCAGGGGGACCGTACAGACACAATATTGGCGACTTCAAATCACCTTTAAGTTTAAGTACTGCAAGGTGTTCAAGAATGCGCTCCTTTACTTTTTCAAGTCCGCAGTGCTGACTGTCAAGTATTTCAGAAGCCTTATGCATATCAAACTGGTCTTCGGTGAAAATGCCCCAAGGCAAATCGAGCATAGTCTGCAAGTAGTTCAACTGAATGGAATATTCGCCCGAAGCAGTATTCAAATGTTGCAGTTTCGACACTTCCTTTTCAAAGTATTCGGCAACGTCAGCATTCCATTTCTTGTCACCCGCCCTCTTGCGCAATTCCTCAATTTCCTTGTCGACAGGATTACCACCAAGTTCGTTTTGGATTGTCTTTATCTGCTGATTAAGCAAAAATTCACGTTGTTGCTTGTTGAGTTCCGTCTTTACCTTTGCTTGAATATCTTCCTTGAGTTCAATCATTTGAATCTCTCGAGACAACAATTCGAGCAGTTTTATGCTACGCTTGAAAATATCGGATTCCTCAAGCAATGTTTGCTTTGTTTCAGTTGATATTGAACTGTTTACACAGACAAAATTCAACATAAAGAACTTGTTCTCGATATTTCGGATAGCGAAATCGGCCTCACGTGGCATATTTGGCGTCAAGTGAACTATTCTCATCGCCAAGTCACGAATGGAACCCGTCAAAGCTTCAAATTCAGACAATTGTTCCTTTTCTGGCATTATTTCATCGATAGTCTCGATTTTTGCTGTGAAGAAAGGCTCGTCAGACAAATATTCATCAACCTTAAAACGTCGCTTTCCTTGTGCAATGATAGTTGTGGAATTGTCAGGCATTTCAAGAATGCGGACAATCTGAATAATGGTTCCGTACTCGTACAAATCGGAGGTTTTAGGTTCATCAATGCCTGCATCGCGCTGTGCAATGGCACCGACAATCTTATTGCCTTGATAAACCTGACGGATAAGTTTCAACGATTTTTCGCGACCTACGCTGATAGGTATCATCACACCTGGAAACACAACCATATTGCGCAACGGCAATATTGGCATTGTTTCTGGCACTTCGAACTTGTTGTTTGACGGGTCTTCGTCTGATATGATTGGAATAATCTCTGGTCCTGAATTTTCGTCGTCAGGCGACATTATATTTTCTATGTTAAAATCCTTTTCGATACTCATTTTCAAATAATTATCCTATTCTGTATTTTTGGGTCAAGTTATACACTTCTGTTAGAATCTGCCTGTCAATTTCTGAAAAATCTACGTTGCGACGAGCCATAACACGAGTGGCAATTTCGCAAGTCTTTTCTACTGAACAGGTTGTAAATCCTGATGCACCGCCCCACGAAAAAGACGGCACAAAATTCCGAGGGAACCCGTCACCAAAAATATTTGTTGCAACACCAACCACGGTTCCCGTGTTAAACATTGTGTTAATGGCTGTCTTGCTATGGTCGCCCATAACCAAGCCACAAAACTGCAAGCCTGTCTTGATGAATTTTTCGGCGGGATAGTTCCACTGGCGAACTTCTGAATAATCGTTCTTGAGATTAGAGCAATTAGTATCGGCACCAAAATTGCACCATTCCCCTACAACCGCGTTTCCAAGGAATCCGTCGTGTCCCTTATTGCTGTTGGCAAAAATCACTACGTTATTCAATTCTCCACCAACCTTCGAATTTGGGCCAACCGTTGTCGGACCATAGATTTTGGCACACATCTTCACTACCGAATTTGAGCCAAGCGAAAATGGCCCACGAATAACCGAGCCTTCCATAACCTCACTATTCTTACCTATATATATAGGTCCGTTGGTTGTATTCAAAATGCAACATTCAACAGTGGCACCGTGCTCTATGAAAATGTCGCCATTGCCAATGACACGGTTCGAAGAGCTCAACTGCCCAGATTTTCTACCTTTTGTTATGATGCGGAAATCGTGCTCGATTGCTTCTCCATTCAACGAGAAGATATCCCACAAATGTGCGATTCTCCTATTTTCCGAAATTTGTTGAGTATAATTTTTAAAAGTGATATTCAACGGGTCGAAACGTTCGGCCTGCGCCTTCCCCAAACGAATGGCACAAACCACATCGCCACTGACAAGCGCCTGCCCCACTTCAAGAGTTTCCAATTCCGACATCAATTCGGCTGTAGGAATCACCGAACCATTGACAAACATATTGTCGGCAGAAACCTGCATAGGATATTTCGCAGAAAGATACTGCCGTGTACAATAAGACATTGACTCTCCTGCCAAGTATTTCTCCCATTTCTCACGAATAGTCATTATGCCAATCCTGATTTCAGAAACAGGCCGTGTAAACGTCAATGGCAACAATTCATTCCAAGTATCGTCATCAAATAGTATGTAATTCATATTTTTTTCGAATAATTACCGACAAAATAAAATATTATTTCGGAATCAATGCAATTTTAAAGGCATAATCATTCAACTCACCAGACAGTAATCAAAAGGCAAAAAATAAAAAAGCCCTTCGGATGAAGGGCTTTTTTACAAATATTGAAACGCTGTTATTTGCTGTTTCTGATAGTGGCCTGTGCTGCAGCCAATCGTGCGATTGGAACACGGAATGGTGAGCAACTTACATAGTTCAAACCAGTCTTGTAGCAGAATTCAACAGATGCAGGGTCACCACCTTGTTCGCCGCAAATGCCGACCTTAAGTGCCTCACGAGTGCTGCGACCCTTTTGAGTAGCCATTGCAATCAACTGGCCTACACCATTTTGGTCGATAGTCTGGAATGGATCGGCAACCAACATCTTCTTGTCAAGATACGAATGAAGGAATGCACCCATATCGTCACGGCTAAAGCCAAACGTCATTTGAGTCAAGTCGTTTGTACCGAACGAGAAGAACTCTGCATATTTTGCCATTTCGTCAGCAAGCAATGCTGCACGTGGAATTTCAATCATAGTGCCGAACTTGAATCCGATTTCCTTCAAGCCAAATTTAGCGCAAACTTCTGCATAAACCTTGTCAACAATCTTACGGACATACTCCAATTCAGACATATCACAAGTTACAGGAACCATTATTTCAGCATGTGGATCCTTGCCTTCCTTTATAAGTTCGGCAGCAGATTCAAAAATGGCGCGGATTTGTGTTTCTGAAATTTCAGGATAAGTAACACCCAAACGTACACCACGGTGACCCATCATTGGGTTAGACTCGTGCAATGCCTCGCCACGTTTTGCAACCGCATCGGCAGAAATACCAAGAGCAGCAGCCAATTCAGCTTGTTTTTCAGCACCTTGTGGAACGAACTCATGCAAAGGTGGGTCAAGCAAGCGGAAGGTTACTGACAAACCGTCCATTGCCAACAATGTTGCCTTCATATCTTTCTTCATGAATGGAAACAACTCGTCAAGTGCCTTACGACGTTCCTCTGCAGTTGCACTCAAAATCATCTTGCGCAACAAGAACAATGGCTCTTCAGAATTCTTACCATAGAACATGTGCTCAGTACGGAACAAACCAATACCTTCTGCACCAAATTCACGGGCAATGCGAGCATCCTCTGGATTGTCTGCATTAGTACGGACACCCATTTTGCGGTTTGCATCAACCAAACGCATAAATTCCTGGAAACGTGGGTTTTCGGAAGCATCCATAAGTTTAAGTTCGCCCATATATGCGTTACCCTTTGTACCATTCAAGGTAAGAGTGTAACCCTCTTTGAATGTGACATCAGTTCCAACAATCTTTGCTGTTTTTGCTGCAACATCAACATGAAGTGCGCCTGCACCAACAATGCAGCACTTGCCCCAACCACGGGCAACCAATGCAGCGTGAGAAGTCATACCGCCACGAGCTGTAAGCACGCCAACTGCAGCACGCATACCTTCAACGTCCTCAGGATTAGTCTCCTCACGGACAAGAATTACATTCTCGCCACGACGTTGCCATGCAACTGCATCCTCAGCAGTGAAGACAACCTTGCCAACTGCGGCACCAGGACCTGCAGGCAAACCTTTTACTATTGGTTTTACACGTTTTTCTTCAGAAGGATCAAGAATTGGGTGAAGCAGTTCATCAAGTTGAGAAGGATCGACACGCAAGACAGCAGTCTTCTCATCAATCAAACCTTCGTGAAGCATATCCATAGCCATATTCAAGGCTGCAGTACCTGTGCGCTTGCCTACGCGGCATTGCAACATAAACAACTTGCCTTCCTGAATTGTAAACTCGATATCAAGCATATCGTGGAATGACTTCTCAAGAATGTTGCGGATTTCAACCAACTCCTTGTAAGTCTGAGGCATAGCCTCTTGCATACTCTTTAAATGTTGATTTTGCTCATTTTTAGTTTCATCGTTAAGAGGATTTGGTGTACGGATACCAGCAACAACATCCTCACCTTGAGCGTTAATCAACCATTCACCATAGAACAAGTTCTCACCAGTAGCAGGGTTACGTGTAAATGCAACGCCAGTTGCAGAAGTGTCGCCCATATTGCCGAACACCATAGATTGAACGTTGACAGCAGTACCCCAATCATCAGGAATACCTTCGATACGACGGTAAGAAACGGCCTTCTTTCCATTCCAACTTTTGAATACAGCCTTGATGCCGCCAATAAGTTGTTCCTTGGCATTGTCAGGAAAATCCTTTCCTAAAACAGCCTTGATTTTCTTCTTAAACTCTTCTGCCAACATTTTAAGATCGTTAGCGCTCAAGTCGGTATCAGAAGCATATCCCTTTTGCTTTTTGTAATCGTCAAGCATATCGTCAAGTTGCTTACGGATGTTGAAGTCAAGACCTTCAGCCTTTTCCATAACAACGTCGGCATACATCATAATCAAGCGACGGTAAGAGTCCCAAACAAAACGTTCGTTACCTGTTTTCTTGATAAGACCTGGAATTGTTGCAGAGCAGACACCAATATTAAGCACGGTATCCATCATACCTGGCATAGAAGCACGGGCACCAGAACGACATGAAACCAAAAGTGCATTTTCAGGGTCACCATATTTCTTGCCCATTATTTCCTCGGTCTTTGCCATTGCGGCCCAAACGTCGGCTTCAAGTTCTGCTGGCAATTCGCAGTTATTTTCGTAATACTCTGTACAAACTTCAGTAGTAATAGTAAAACCTGCTGGAACAGGCAATCCTAAAAGACACATTTCTGCAAGATTGGCACCTTTGCCACCCAACAGATTTCTCATGTCTGCCTTACCTTCAGCCTTTTTGTTGCCGAATGTGTAAACACGTTTTTTCTGTGACATAAAATTTATTTTAATGATGATTATAGACTACGTTTCTAAAAAAAAGCGGTCAAAAAGACCACAAAAGACAAATAGAAAAAAGAATGCCGGCAAATTTTTGTCGGCATTCTTATCCTTGTATTTTCTCTTAATTCAACTGGAAGTTGATTGGAACTGTGTACGACACTCGTACTGGTTTTCCTCGCTGTGAGCCTGGTTTCCATTTTGGAAGGCTCTGTACAACGCGGATAGCCTCTTTATCCAATGCCGGGTCAACGCCACGTGCGATTTTCACGTTCTCAATCTCACCCTTTTGGTTAATCACGAATGCTACATATACCTTGCCTTGCAAACCATTTTCCTTTGCAATTTCAGGATAGTTGACGTGTTCAGCAATATGCTTACGCAAAGCCATTTCACCACCTGGGAACTCTGGCATATTTTCAACAATCACGAAAACCTGCTCTTCCTCTTCCTCCTCTTCCTCGGCCATTTCAACAATGGCAACCTCAGTTTCTTGGTCGGCTTCCATATCGTCGATTTCAAGTTCGTCATCGATTTCCACGTCGTCATCAACGATGTTGATTACCTCAGCAACCTTTGGCACCTCCGGTGGTGGTGGCGGTGTAATTTCCTGTTGACGAGTGATAGGTATGATTTCCTCTTCAGCTACGACATCTTCAAGTTCGCCAAAACCAGCGACATTCTTTTCGTGAATCGTATAACTGAACGCGCCAAGAACAGCGCCAAGCGCAACAACAAAGCCCACTTCAAGGAATAGGGTGCTGTAGCGTCTTAAATCCGCTTTGGGGTTCTTTTTAAGTTCCATAGTTTTTGTTTTTTTCAGTCGCTAAAAGTAGTATTAATTGTATATAAAACAAACCATAAATTGCCCATTGCCCTATTTTTTTTAAATTTTTATATGCCAACAAATGGAAAAGCCGGCTTGTTGCCGGCTTTTCACGCTTAATATCTGTCTGTTGAGATCAGTTTAATTGGAAATTGATTGGCAATGTAAAATACACACTTACAGGATGTCCGCCTGATTCTCCTGGAATCCAATCTGGCATCTTGCTTACCACATTCAATGCCTGTTGGTCTATTGTAGAATCAACACCTCTCATCACCTTGATTTGTTCTATCTTACCTTTCTTGTTTACAACAAATTGTACGTAAACCTTGCCCTTGATTCCGTTTTGTCTGGCGATTTCAGGATAAACCACATTCTTTGAGATAAACTCAGCCATAGCCTTTTCACCACCAGGGAAAGACGGCATTTTTGCAACAAAATCGTAAATCGGATCATCGTCAGGGTCGTCAGCTTCAGTAGCATAATCGACAATAATGACCTTGGTTTCTGGCGTTGCCTCAACGTCAATATCTATATCTTCGTCTTCAAAGTTCGGATCGTCTTCAATGACGAGTATTTGGGCCACCTTTGGCATTGGTGGCTGTGCAACCTCGACCGCTGGCCTGGTGACAGGGACTATAATTGGGTCAGGCTCTGTCCAATTAACATCACCTAGATCGGTGTAAGACTTTTCGCTCACTGTATAGTTGAGCGCATAAATAACAACTGCAAATGCGAGAATAAAACCTGCTTCAAGGAATAGCCCGCTATACCTTCTGAGGTCTGATTTAGGATTTTTCTTTGCGTCCATAATTCAACGTTTTAAAGGTTAGTAATAGATGCTATTTTCCCTTATAAACGTATTATGTGGCAAGATGTTGTGTGAATACGCTTTTTTTTCAGAAAGGCACTATTTGATTATTTCCGATGCCAATTGCTTCAAGTCGACTCCGGCAAAATTGCCTGAACTCAAGAACAACACAACACAATTGTCGCTCTTATTGGCGAGCAAGTCGGATTTCAGCATTTCAATGTCGTCGTAAGCCTTGAGACCGTCTTTGGCAAATGCCGACTCAACTTGAGCCGTCGTGATATCGGCCAAGCGCTTAAGTTCAATGGCGTGTCGGCTGAAAAAGACGTATGCCTTGTCGGCCAATTCCATTGAGCCAGCATATTGCGACAGAAAGTTCTCGCTCAAACTACTGTATGTGTGCAATTCCATACAGGCAATGATTTTCTTGCCAGGAAATTGATTGCAGACAGCGTTCACCGTTGCCTTTAGTTTAGATGGCGAATGTGCGAAATCGGTAAAGGCGAGACTGCCATTTTTGCTGAATATCTGTTGAAGACGCTTGTCGGCACCTTCAAATGTCAACATTGCATTATGGAAATCATCTTCAGAAATGCCCAATTGAAGGCAAACCTGCAATGCTCCTGAAATATTTTGAAGATTGTGCTCTCCAAAGATTGACAATTCATACTTCTTGCCATTGCAGAGCAGATAAGTGACGCCATTCTCTATATTATATAGGTGTGTGTTGTATGGCAACAACTTTATATCAGGACGGCATTTTGACGCAATGTTTCGAAGATTATCATCGCCTTCAAAATAAACAAGAGAGCCATTTGGCTCGATTAGTTGAGAGAACCGCTCAAACTGCCATACATAGTCTTCAAAAGTCGTGAACACATTGATATGGTCCCAGGCAATACCCGTAATCAACGCAATGTCAGGCTTGTAAAGGTGGAATTTAGGACGAGGGTCGATTGGCGATGTCAGATACTCGTCACCCTCAAACACTGCTATTTTGGCGTCGTTGCTTAAACCAACCATAGTGTCGAATCCCTTGACTTTGGCACCGACCATATAATCGAACGGTACACCGACTGTCTTGAGGACGTGCATTATCATTGCAGTGGTAGTGGTCTTGCCGTGGCTTCCGCCAATGACAACCCGAGTCTTGTCCTGCGTCTGGTTGTAAAGGAATTCTGGATAAGAGTAGATTTTCAGCCCGAGTTCCTGTGCCTTCAAAAGTTCAGGATTGTCGGATTTTGCGTGCATTCCCAAAACTATAGCGTCAATGTCGGAAGTTATTTTTTCAGGGTGCCAGCCAGCCTGATCTGGCAATAGTCCGTGAGACGCAAGACGCGAACGCGATGGTTCAAAAATCTCGTCGTCGGAACCAGTCACCTTGTCGCCTTTTAGATGCAATGCAATAGCCAAATTGTGCATTGCGCTTCCTCCGATTGCTATAAAATGGTAGTGCATTTTTAAATATATTTTTGATTAAGGTGAGTTCTATAAATTCACCGTTTGAAAAACAAAAATAACAAAATGGGCAATATGAACT
>CALABN010000295.1 GCA_937885735.1 uncultured Bacteroidota bacterium
TCTGGTTGACAAGCGCTATCGAAATAAGCATAGTCGGCACTATCGGCAAACAATGGTAAATGGCTGTAAACAAATTCGCTAACTCCACTCACCAAATCGGTTTCGTCTATACTCAACAAAATGTCGTCGATGGTGGTTTGACCAAATTCGGCCATTAAACTATGGCGCAACAACTGGGCTTCAGATGCTGCTTGCTGCACATTGAGTTGGCCATTTTCGCCTGCCGAAAAAAGAACAAACATTTTGTCCTTAATCTTCAGATTTCCAAACACTTTGCCCATGTTGTTACTTTTGTCAATGTTTGGAATAAAAGCGGTAAGACTTTGGTTCATTCTGATAGTAGAACAAACAAGAATAATCGCCACAAAACTGGCTAACATCGACACATATAGCCACACGCGATGTTTTTCAAAAAAGTTGTAAATGGCAATAAAAAAAGCGCTCATCAATATGCATTTATAAGGTGTGCAATTTAAAAACGGAACAAGAATTATTCAAATTGAAAAACTGCGCTCAAAATAATTGATGAAAATTTCAAAATGGCGCATTTTTGCAGTCCGCCCACGTTTTCGCCTTTTTTGAAATAAGAACCGCTGATTTCCAGTTCGCCAGCATCTGGATTATTTGGAGCATAACTTGATGCGTAGGTATTGAATGTCGGTGTGCCTGACGGCATATTATACCTGCCAGCCTCAACACCATTTACATATATAACAAAACCATCATCGATTGTGTAGTTAAGATAGAATTTGTCTGCCGATGTCGGTGCTGATGGTAGTGCTATTGTCTTGCGGAAATAATACGTAGGGTATTTGCTGTTAGCATTTCCACCATAGTTCAATGTGGTTTTCACATCGTTGGCAACAGTAGAACCTGCACTTGCATAACCCAACGGTGCACTGCCTGTTGCCCATGTAGCATCGTTGTATCCCATTGCTTTCCATGACGTTCCGTCAAGCGAACCTTTGTCATAGTATTTCCAGGTTGTGTTGCGTTCGAAGATGCCCGTTCTAACCGTTTCATCAGCACTTGACCAGCCTTTGAACACATATCCTGCAGGTGCATCAGCCTCAATTGTTACTGGTGGGAAAAGCTGACCCGAGAACTTGTTAGTCGGTACTGGCATACCATTGAGCATTAACTTTGCCTCGGCAGAGTTAGTTGATAATGTTCCTGTTATCGATGGGACTGAGGAAAGATTGAATCTGCCGTAGTTCTTCATGTTGTTTATCATTGTCCTCTGCCGATTCGATGACAATGTGTTCATCATCTGATTGGCACTATTCCATGGCGAACCTCCTTGCTGGTTCATGGCCGCATAGGCAGTGGTTGCCAGTTCATTTATTATCTCCTTGCATCTGTCAGGATTGAATATCGAACCTGTCACAAGGCAGAAGGTATCGATGAATTTCTTGCGGAATTCAGCATTGTTGAGCATATTCAGCCAGATGGTTGTCAATTCTATTTCCTTATAGAGTGAAGATTGTGTGTCGTACATATAATCTAACTGTTGCCACTGAGTATTCTGCACATCGTTGAAAAGGTTTGTGCTACCATAACTATCGGTGTCAAACAAGATAAAGCGGAACTTACCACCTTCTACTGTCTGCCTGTAGCCTTTTATGTTATTACTGTTGCTCAACCAGTCGGACGGACCGATATAGAATTCCACAGCCATATAGTTGATAAACTCATCAATATCAACAATTTGCTTTATCTGTTCATAAACAGCATCATTAGAAGCATTCTTGGATAGCTCATACCAATGGTTGAACATATCCTTAGTACCCTCCATCTGACAATAGGCTGAATCTGGAGAATATTCAAACTGATCCATTTCCTCATTGTCTATTCCAAAATTAGCTTCAGCGAAATGTTTGTTGTTTGGTTCACGCATATTCAGCACATCGTACAGCTTACCATTGAAATACACAAACACAGGCTTATAGCTTTGGCAGTCAAGATCGATTCCCGAACGCGCTACAATAGTCTGCAATGCTGGGTCTATGATTCTGCAATAGTTGTCATTACCGCCATTTCTTATTTGCAGGGTTTTATTCTTGTTATATGGTTTGTTTTCAAACATTGGATACGGATAATAATTCAAACCATAAATCTTGTTTGCTTTCAGTTTGAAAGAATGTGGTGTAAAAGCACGGCTCCATCCTCCTACAGCCGACATATCTACTTCCTGTGAAACGGTTGCAGTATTGCCGTTTGGCATATATTCCACTGATACAGGACGGTCCCATTCCATGTTCCAGTTGCATTTTACTGACTGTCCGCGACCTGTACAGCCATTGCCATTGCCTTGCACAAGGATTCCATAATCAGCTCCGAATATGTTTGCATTGTCGGTTACCACCGAGATGATTGGCACATTATAGTCTTTTTCCCTCAGGATGTATGAACGTGTCACCACATTGCTTGGCAACATTCCGTCCTGGAACAGTCTGAAGCGATAGACCATTGTCTTGTTGAATGTGAATGAGCCATTATCGCTTTTCGTTCCATTTGTCAGTGTTGGTGTTGTGCCATCAGTCGTGTAGCGCAGAGTTGCACCTTCAGGGATTGTCACTTTGACGACTGTCGTTCCTACAAACACACCACCATCCCTATTCACCACAGGGTCAGCTATTTGCTTTGTTGCATACACCCCAGTCTCATTGCTTGCTCCTGGAGTAGGATTACTACACCAGCTCCATTTTGTGTTGCCATCGGTTATTCTTGCATACGAACAGCGCAATATTGAGGCTGGATATGAGAATGATGCTATCTGAGTCCCATTTTCATCAGCAATATAGATTGCTCCACCCTCAGCATCAAGTTTGAAGTTCACTTGCGTCAGACAGTGTTGGTCGTAATGGTCGAACCATATTGTCTTATAGCCTTTTGCCTTCAGTATGCCATGTGCTGGTGTCAGTCTGTATTTTTGCAGATTTGACACATCATCCGACACATACAGACCTGCCAAAACTACATCCTTGTCTGATGGATTATATAGTTCTATCCATGGTCCGAAATTCCACGATGGATCCATAAACATATCCAAGTTTGAAACCTGCAACTCATTTATAATCAGATTGTCGGCAGTCACATTGTTTGCTGCAACCGTTACCTTGCATGTTGCTGTCACTCCCGAACCATCTGTTGCTTTGACGGTTATCGTTGCCGTACCTATTGCCTTGGCTGTCAGCAGTCCGTTTTTGTCAATGGCTGCAACTTTTTCATCCGACGACTGCCATGCAAGTGTCTTATATGTAGCATTCGATGGTGTGATGGTTGGCTGCATCTGATATTGCTGTCCTTTAATCAGTTCTAACGGGTTTGTCGGAAACACAATGGACGCAATCTGTACCACATCACCATAATATTCCAGTTTCCAAGAGTCTATGCATGTCCAGTCTTCATTTATTGTGGTAGTCTTTTTTATTCCTATCCGCAAAGTACCGTCACCGCCGACAATTAAAGCTAAGTCAATATCCTTTAATGAAACTTCAACAATTTCGGCACCATTATTTTTATAAAATTCTATCGCTTTATTTATTGCGTTTTCAACTTCCTTGCCCATTCCCTTTGCAAAAAATACTTTTGCAAAACAAGTTGTACTAAATGATTTTTTAAAACTAATAAACGATGATTTTAATAAAATTGATTCAACTAATTATATTTTTAATGTAATTACTGAAAATGAAAATAAAATTATTTCTTCTAAAGTTGAGTTAGATAATAAAGGTATTGTCGTTGGATTAAAGAAAGATTATACTTTTGATAATCTT
>CALABN010000296.1 GCA_937885735.1 uncultured Bacteroidota bacterium
CCACCAGCATATCGTAAGCCTCCTTGATGCGGTTCCAGCGTTTGTCGCGGTCCATAGCGTAGAAACGTCCAATGATAGATGCAATGTAACCGTTGCCAACCTCGTCGATATGCTTTTGAAGGTCAGCGATGAAGCCCTTGCCACTCTTTGGGTCGGTGTCACGACCGTCCATAAAGCAATGAACGAAAGTGTTTGCCACACCGTATTCCTTGGCAATGTCGACAAGTTTGAAAAGATGGTCAAGCGAAGAGTGAACGCCACCAGTGGAAGTCAATCCCATAAGGTGGATGTTCTTGCCGTTCTTCTTTGCATATCCGTAAGCAGAAACAATTTCTGGATTCTGCATAATGCTGTTGTCGGCACAAGCACGGTTAATCTTCACAAGGTCCTGATAAACTACACGGCCAGCGCCAATGTTAAGGTGACCTACTTCAGAGTTGCCCATTTGGCCGTTTGGAAGACCGACGTCTTCGCCACAAGTAAGCAATTGAGCATTTGGGTAGTTCGCAGTGAGTTTTTCCATATTAGGCGCGCCTGCCGAATAAATTACGTCGCCTTTTGATTTGTTTCCGATTCCCCATCCGTCGAGAATCATCAACAGGGCTTTTCCTTTTGCCATCTCTATTATTATATTTAAACGTTAATAATCTTATTTACAGAACATTACCATTACAATCACAAATGGTAAAATCCGACCGCGAAATTACTCAAAAAAAAAGATGAATTTCACTATCCAACAACAATTTGGTAAAAGAAATTGGCGAAAGTGCGAACAGGCTCAAATCACTTGTCTGAAGCCAAACGCAAGCCACAGACGTCGCTGGCTGTTGTTGGGTCGCTTTTGCTACGGTTTGTCAGGACGCAAATCTGGGTTGCATCATTGAAGCATCCTCCCCTTATGACATACTGTTTGCTGTCGATGCCTTCGAAAATATCGGAACACCACTCCCACACATTGCCACTCATATCGAAGATTCCCAATTCGTTGGCCGATTTTGTCGCCACGGGATGGGTTTGTCCATTGGAATTTCCATTGTACCAGCCTTGCTTGCCCATAACATTGCCACCACTAAACTTGAAACCCTGGCTCTTGTTGCCACCACGCGAAGCATATTCCCATTCTTTTTCAGTTGGGAACCTGAAGGTTTGCCCTGTCAGTTGGTTGAGTTTCTGTATGAACGTCTGGCAATCGTTCCAACTCACTGTCTCCACAGGATTGCCTTTTCCGCGCATAGTGCTTGGATTCTTGCCCATAACGGCCTTCCACAGTTCCTGTGTGACTTCGGTTTTTCCGATGCAGAAATCGGACACGCTGACGGTATTGGCTGGCTCGCCTTGCGCATATTGACCTCCTTCAACATATATCATATCAAAACTGACACCATTGGCGGTGAATGTCCTGACTGTTCCGTCTTGAGCCATCAACGAACTGGCAGACATCAATATAGCAAAAACAAACGCTGTTTTTTTCATAATCATCTTTTCTTAAGGTTAATAAACTGGTTTACCGTTTCCATTAGCAAATCCTTCTTGATAGGCTTGTTCAGGACAGCGTTGAAATCGCATCCTTTAAGTTTATGTGAATAATCGGATGGCGAATAGCACGACTGCGCCACAATTGGTATTTCTGTGTCGAACTTTCTGATTTGCACGAGCGCCTCGAAGCCATCCATAACAGGCATCTGAAGGTCCATCAGCACAAGATTGATATCGTGATTGCGCTTCACCTCATTTACAGCCGACTCACCGTCGAAGGCACGAATAACCTTGTATCCGTTGTTTTCGAGCATCGTGGAAAGATATATTCCGCTAAATTCCTCATCGTCAACCACAAGCACCAACCCCTTCGACTTGACAAAATAATTGATTGAAGATTGCTTTTCAGGTATGGAATCCTGTATGCACGGCAGTTCAACTGTCACCACAGTGCCCACGTTGAGCGACGACTCGAACATTATCTTGCCGTGCATCGACTCTACATATGCCTTGCAAATAGCCAATCCCAAGCCCAAACTGCGGATTTCCATATTGTCGTCCGTCTCTATCTTGAAGAATGTTTCAAACACCGACTTGATGTTTTTCTCATCAACGCCGATTCCTGTATCGGAAACAATGATGCGCACGCAGTCATTTTCGACGGTTGCATCCAATGTGACGTTTCCGCTTTCGGTAAACTTCATTGCATTTTCAATCAGGTGCTTAATCACATATTTCACCTTGCCACCATCAATATCGGCAATCAAGGTGTCGGGCAGGTTGTTGTTCAGCAACAGGAACAACCCCTTTGTATTGTTGAACTTGTCCTTTGCCTCTCTAAACGCATCATTCACAATGCGTTTTACATTACTCTTCATATAATTGATGGTCAACTGGCCTGTGGCAATTTTCGACATTTCAACAGTATTGTCGATAAGGTCGACCAGTTTGTAGCCGTTGTCCTTAATCAACGGCAGATACTTTTCGCTTTGCGCGTTGCCGTTTGACAGCAACAGGTCGGAAAAGCCCACAATGGCGTTTATTGGCGTCTTTATCTCGTGCGACAAAGTCGAGAGGAACGTTGATTTCAGTTTCGAACTTTCTTCAGCCTGTTCCTTCGATTTCCGCATTTCGTCTTCGGCAATACGGCGACGGTTTATGTTGATATTGTAGCCGAAATAGCCGAGGAACTTGCCATCGGCATCAAAGTTTGGCGCGCCGTGAACGAGCATCCAGTAATAATTGCCGTCGGCACCAAGCATACGCCATTCTGTCTGGAAATACTCACGCTGTTCAAACGTTTCAAGCCACTTTCTGATTTTCAAGTCGTGGTCGTCAGGATGTATAAGGTTCATCCACTCCTTGCCCTTGCCCAATTCAGAACCGTATTTGCCAACAAAACGTTCCCACGAGTCGTTGACATACACGAGGTTGTTGTCGGAATCGATTTTCCAAATCTGCAAATCGCCCACATTGCTGATATTGCGATATTCGGCATCGTTCATCTGTGGTTGGACACGCTCCGCCACGCCATTGACGTCCCTGCACAAAACCTGGAAAAATGTCTTGTCACCCTCCACAAACGGCGTAGCCACAATTTCCGCAGTGAATACCGTTCCGTCAAGTTTCACCATCTTGCGTTCCTTGAGAGGGACTGGCTTTTGGTTGACAATCATATCCTCAACGTTCGACTTGATGCTGTCAAACACGTCAGGATGATAGAGCAACGATATGTTCTTGCCCACAAGTTGCTTTTTCTCCGTTGCCCCAAAGAGCCTTATCGCCTCCTGGTTGATGAATGTAATCTTGAAATCGGTTCCGTGAACAAAGACAGCCTCTGGCAATGTGTTCATCATCTTCTTGTAACGCTTTTGCGTTCCAAGCATATCGTGTTGCAACTGACGGCGTTGGGTCATATCAGTGACAAGAATGTGACGGCAACGCTTGCCGTTCAGCATAATGTCAAACGATGATTTAGCCAATGTGGCACGTTCGCCGTTGCCCTTGATAATCTCCCACTCTTCCATTTCGAGCAGTTTTGAGCGCACATTCTCATTGGTGTTTTTCATCAGCATCGCGAATTGAGGCGTCGAGAAGTCGAACAAAGTCATTTTGGACATTTCCTCGCGAGTGTAGCCAATGAGGTCGCAGGTAGCCTGGTTCACCTTTTCAATCTTGTAAGTCTCCACATCGTAGATGCACATTGGGTGAGGGTTGCGGTCGAAAATCATATCGTAACTCTCCACACCTTGCTCCAAAAGACGCTCCTTGTAATAATTGTCGGACTCGTCGCGGAATGTGACCACCAAGCCTGTTGTAATCTTTATGTCATTGACAATTGGCGACAGACTGCCAGAGATTGGCACCTCACGTCCATTTTTCTGCATAAGCATTACATTGTCAGGCAATTCAATGCGTTTCTGCGACTGAAGTGCCTGGTCAAGCAGTTTGTCAAGTTTGATGCCAGCCTGCGACGACACGTTGAAAATCGACACAAGGTTGTGCCCCATCGACTGATGCGAACTGTAACCCGTAAGATGCTGTGCTATGCTGTTTATGTGCCAAATACGTCCGTTCTTGTCGGTGGTTATTATGGCATCGTTGACGTTTGAAAGCACTGTCTGCAACTCCTTTGTCAATGCACGCAGATTGGCTTCCCTGCGCATCAGTTTGTGTACAAACCCTCGACGCAGTCCATCGTTGAAAATGATGAAAAACAGCAACACCAATATTGCTGTCACTGCAATGATGATGAATCCCAAAAGCAATGAATTGGTGAACGAATTGCGTATATCTTCAATCTTCACCTTATTCACTATCAACCATTTGCTCAACGGCAACTGCATAATTTTGGCAATTGACCTTTTGCCTCCGCAAACATAATTACGGATATCGTCGCAAGGATTGCCATTGTTAACGTCGATGATGCCCCGAAGAATGCAAGTAGTGTCATCTTGAGAAATATCGCAATATTCGATTTCGTAAGGCACAATATCGAGTATGGCATTGCCATCGACACTGCACAGATACGACGATATATTCATTTGGGTGATTGGCAAGTTGTTGACTATGGAAAACAAATCGACACAAGGGTCAATTAAAACCACGATATAGCCTGACGTATCATTTTTACACTCGACCCTCTTTATATAGGCAACCATTGTGGGATTGACTGAATCAACATTATGAATCAAGCCAAACTTGCCGTCTTCAATGTTCACATTGAACAATCCTCTCACTTGATTAACACGTCCCTCTGTGGTTTCAACTATCAAATTAAGGTCATTGTCGACCACCACAAAATCGATATATTGAGAATCCGACTTTGCCAGATTCAATGGATAGAGAATCTTTCGTCTATGACGGAAGTCGCCGGAAACAACCTCATTCACATATTTATTGAACGATGAGTCGGAAGACATTTTTTCGACATCGTACTTGATATCATACTCCCAATCAGACAAATGCTTGTACTGCATCTCTGCAATCACATTGAGGCTTTCCTTCCAAGTATGATACTCGTCGCTCACCCTGTTCCAAACAAATGCAATGTAACACAACAGGCACGCGCCTACGACAAGCGTGGCGGTTTTAAAAAGCGACAGGTTTATCTTTTTTTCAGTCTTATCCATACGATTATGGCTAAATATCAAAAAAACAATCGTATGAATTTAGCATAAAGTCAGACACGATATTCAGGCATTACACTGCAATAGCCGTGAATGCAAACTGATTTTTATCAATTTTTGAAATGTGGGGATTTTCTACTTTGCCTGCTGATATTGGCTTACCCAGGAAGAATTCTGCAAATCCTTCAATAACTTGATGAGATTGTCGCCGTAAACAACATCGCCTACGAACTCCACGCCGTACTGCTTGAGTATCTGCATCTGGCCATCGGTAGGGACTCCGCATTCGCGACCCCAGCCTGGCTCCTTTGAATTTCCAAACGGGTACGAGGCATAACGCAGTTTCCACAATTCCTTGATTATATCCGCAGTGATGCCATATTCCTCCATATAGTTGATGCGGTCTGGATTGGCCCGTGACTCCTCGTGCCCGCTGAACTGACGCAGAAACGAATCGTAATTCACATAGGTGACTTCAGCCTTGCCGTCAGGACACAACTTGTGGATTCCGTAACTCACAGGATTGGAATTAGTCCCCGGCAAAAGACTGATGCAGAATGAGAAACGCGACAATCGAGGTTCTATGTTGGCCTCGCCCTTGCGCACCAGAATTTGAGCATTCAGGTTCAAACCTGCAATCATCAATATAAACACCAACAAACGTTTCATATTCAAGGTAGGTTCTGTAAATCGATTTCGAGAGATTTCTGAATTTTTATCGAGTAGGTTTATGGGCGGAAGAAGGATACAGTGCGGGCAC
>CALABN010000297.1 GCA_937885735.1 uncultured Bacteroidota bacterium
ATAATTCCTGTTTCAGCAACCAAGAAAGGCATATTCCTGAATACAGACGGCTATGTGGCAGATGACTATTTCAATGTCTACCGTTATGGAAAGATAGGCAACCGCATCTGGATGCTCGACGACTTGCGTGGCAAACTTGAGGATACTACTCTGTACTATGTTGTAAAAATGGAATCAGGGCTTGAAGTCGTGTTGTATTCCGATATGCTATATAGCAAGTACAGTAAAATAATTCCCAAAGGTTTCCATTTGTCAACTAATGAAGATTGGCTTGACATGGAAGAACATTTTGGGGTAAATGATGACTCTTTTTCAGAAAAAGTACAGATTTTTAATCAAGTAATGTATAAATATATTTTAGATAGTGTGGGAAGAAATAGCGTAGAAGAAAATATGTGGTGTAGTAATAAAAATATTTATGATTATTATGCTGGGAAAGGAACAGGCATTAGAGATTATTTGATTTCAGACAATGAATGGAAAGATATCAATAATCCAACTGTCAGACTTGAAGGAAAGGGACATATCACAGGGTTTAATGCACATCCAGCAGGCATACCATATATTTCCGATTTTGAAAAAATCGAGTTGTCTAATCCTTATGTTGGATATGGAGTTTCATTTCATACACCAGATTGGGAAATAATATTGTGGAGTGGATGTGATGGAATAGCTAGAAGAATAGGAACAAGTTATTTTGAAAATTTTTCTAATGACCGTGATGCTTTGTACTCATTAATGCGTTGCGTAAAAGATGAATGAAAAAAGTGAAAGACACTGATAGTTATTGTTGCGTAAATGATTATTGATATGAAAGTATTTAACAAGGTTGTAATATTATTGTTGCTTGTAATATGTGGGCAATGTCTTTTTGCTCAGGAGAGAGCGATTACTGTTCCTATTTATATCAATACTGTTTACACAAACAATACCTTTTGCGATGTGACGGATGCTCCAAGCCTGAAATCGCTTACGGTTACTTTCCCTGATAATAAATCTGTAGAAATTGGTGCCAATAAATTTGGCGAGAAGAAAGAAATAACAATAAATGACATTGAAGATGAGAATGGATTCATATTAAAAGACAAAAACAAATGCAATCTTAGTTTTAATGGCGAAATTTCACATGATAAGATGATTGGTAAATCATCTTATGAGGCTATAGATGACGATAAAGAACTAATAGTTGGTGCTAACGAGTTGAAAGCTAACAATAGTTGTAATTGTGGAATAGCAGGCCATACTGAATCGTATGACTTGAAGGTGGTTGCATACGTCGATTTTCCGCCATGTGTCAAGGAAATTCCAGATGCAATAACCAACAACAAGTATTCTGCCGATAAACCGTTGCGTATTAAGCTGAACAATTATTATTCAACTGATGACACGGAATGTAAAGTGCATGTGTCCTTTGATGGAACGAACAACTATTACGATTTGGAAACCTATGACGGATATTTTGTTCCTAATGGCGAAATATGCATATATTATAGCGACTTGCAGACGTTGTCCAAAAAGTATAACAAGACCTTCAAAGACTTGATATACATTAGGTTCAAAAAAACAACCAATATAGTTCAACAAACCAAAAACGACAAAAAGACAGTCAAGTCAGTCACGTATAGCGACGTATATGGACCAGTGAATTTCCTAAAGCCTGCTCCTGCATTTTATTGTGAGGCATACAAAGTGTCGGAAAAAATTTGGCGATTATATATTGTCACACAAGATGATATTGATAATAGTAAGTTTGAATTTGTTTTTAAAACCGTAACGCCAGATAATAGCACTCCAGTACCATTGCCATTTGGCTCCATAGAAATGAAGGATATTAAAATAGGTAATAGTAAATCAGTGTTTGTAAAAGAAATTAAAAATACTGATAATGATCTTACAGAAATAACAATAACCCCATTAAGGCGGTTTATAAACTACCTGGCAAAAACCAAATAACGCATACTAAACAAATAAATATTGAATACTAAAACTATGTTATTATGAAAACAAGATTTTTTACTACTGCATTTGCTGTGATGACGTTGTTATTTACTTTCGATTCTTGTAGGGAAGATGAAGATGTTGTTACTAAATTTACTGAAGATGAAATTTCAAAACTTAACTTATTGGAAGATGGTCATGTGTTTACCAATAGAACGGATATAACGTATTCTGCCTTTTATAACAATAGTAGTTCGTCATTAAGGCATCCAAGTAATATGTTTTTTGGTACAAGTATTGATGAAATGACTCAAATGTCAAATATTCAATCGTTGGAAATCAAACCATTTACTAAGTATTATTGGAAACTGGTTGACGGTTGGAATGGCAGAGTATTGGAGCCACCATATACGGAAAGCGATGTTCGCTCATTCTATTATATACCATTGCCAACAATAACCGACATACATAATGTCAGTGGCGATTGGGCAACAGTAATCAAATGGGAAAACAACGATGTGTACGAAGGCGGGCAGGTGACAATGACACCCGACAAGGATTGCAATTACGACAAGACACCAATTGAGGTGCCGGTAGGACAGGATTCGTGCTACATATCGGCTGGCGATTTGGGCAATCCCAAATACCAGATATACCACAATTGGTGGGATGAGGCTAATGGAAAGTATTACGAGCCTGTTGTTTACGATTATAAACTGACGCTCAATTGCAATATTGATGGCGAATCAATCCCTGTCTCAACCTCAATAAAAGGCATATTCCTGAATACAGACGGCTATGTGGCCGATGATTATTTCAATGTCTACCGATATGGAAAGATAGGCAACCGCATCTGGATGCTCGACGACTTGCGGGCAAAACCTAAGGATACTTTGGCATATTACACAGTCAAGTTGGAGTCCGGACTTGAGATGGTACTGTATTATGATTATGCATATTATGATTATGAATATATTATTCCAGATGGTTTTAGATTGCCATCATATAATGATTGGCTCGATTTGGAGACTTATTTTGGAGTAACTGATGACACAATACAAAAGACATATATGGTATATAATCAGGATTTTTATAAATACATTCCTGATAGTGCAGGCATTAAAGAACATTCTTATACCCCTTATAACAATATTTATGACCATTATGCAGGCAAGGGAACTGGTATTAGGGACTTTCTTATTGCCGATAATGAGTGGAAAGACATTAACAACCCAAATATAAGGCTTGAAGGCAAGGGTCATATAACTGGTTTTAATGCGCATCCTGCTGGCATACCATATATTTCCGATTATGAAAAAATGGAGATACATAATCCATATATTGGGTATGGAGTTGCATTTAAAACAACATCTGCTGGAGTTAATTGGTGGGGTGCGCATCTTAAAATGATATTATGGAGTGGTTGTGATGGAATAAGTAAAGAAATATCTGTAGATGATGATAGTAAAAATGAAAAGGATGTAGTGTACTCATTGTATCGTTGCGTGAAAGACGAGTGAAAGCATGAATACGCGATTTAAGTTCATATTATTCCTCCGTAATTATCATTCGTTTAGAATCAGCCTCCTGCCCGTCAACTACAAGGGTGTAGATATACATTCCTGGTTGCAGTACGCAGGCTGATTTCTACACTACCGTTGTCCATTTGGCTGATTGGCTTGGTGAGCAATATGTTGCCTTGCAACAAAAATACGTATAATACTGCATTGTCGGCATTCTCTGGCACATAATATTTTATTTCTGTGATGTTTGAGAATGGGTTTGTGGTGAAAAAGAAAACATCTGGTTTTTGAAAACAATATAGACACAAAGTGTTCCCTGTATTCCAAATCGATGTTTGACTTGCCAAAAGTCTGCATCGTTTTTTTGAATCCGTCAAGATTACATATTTATTGCAATACATATTTTCAACTCAATGCAACAAAAAAGGCGACAATGAAATGTCGCCTTTTTCCTATATCGATAAAGCAAATAATTATACAATACCGTTACGCATTGACTTGACAGCCGATATCAAGCTTTCGCGTTTTTCAGCATTAGCCTTGTCGCCCTTAAGTTCGTTGGTCTTGTTTTGAATGTCGAGCAACTGCTCGTAGAAACCGCCGAAATCAGCATCAGCCTTTTTCGATTCAAGATACTTGATTATTGTAGAAGAATACTCGAAATGAGTCAAAGCAACATCAGCGAAAGCCTCACCATTTTCAGTCATTTCATAAACCGAAACGCAGATATATGCACTTTCAACCCAACTGCCGATAAGGAACAACAATGCGGTTTCAGTCTGGCTTGTCTGGTTCAAGATGAATTGAGAATCCTTAATCAAATCCTTGACAGCTGAAGACAATTCCTCAACATTGTCAATGTTGTTTTGGAACTTTTCAGAAATCTTGTCTGCATCAACACTGATATTCAAGTCGCTGGCCAAACCCAAGATACATTTAAGGTACTCTTCGGTTTCAGCTTTTTTCTGATAAGTGACATCATAGCTCAAGTCAGCTCCATAAACGCCAAGATTCAAGGCCTTTTGCTTGGTGCTCAAGTAGTTTTGCTGATTAGCCAAACTGTTGGTAATGTCCATAATGTAAGGAATACCAGCCTTGTTCAGGCTCGACATAAGGTCGAATGAAGTTGGTGTCGGGATTGTTGCAAGGTCCTCGACGATTTGTTCTACAGAAACTTCGTCTATTTCAGAAGCCACACTTTTTTGTTTGTTGGCATTTCCCCCATTACTGCAAGAAAGCATTATTGAAGATGCCAAGCATATTGAAAGTAAAGATTTTAAATACTTCATAATACTTTATTTATAGATATTTTATTACTTTTTATAGACAAAAGTATAATTATTTACAATAAATCGTAATTCAAATTTCATATTTTTCTCCAACCAACTTCAATATTTTAGAAAAAAGGCAATTTAACTGACGCAACCTTTTGTGCTTCTTATCAGTCTTACGTGTGATAGTACTATCAAAGTAAGGTTTTAATTAGTTGCAAACGGGCAGTCGGAATGGGCTGTCCGTTTTTTTTCGGGACGGCAATACATAGACTGCCGGCAATGCGCAGGCACATCAATCTTATTTTCCGACAAGCGATAAATGATTACTTTTGCAAAAAAACAAGAATTATGAGAATCGAAAGCAGAATAGGGCACATCTATGCCACACCTGAACGCGTGTACGGACTGATATCGGACTTCAGCCGAATAAGTTCGACAATGTTGCCACCCAACGACAAGATTAAGGACGTTGAATCGACCGCCGACTCGTGCACCTTCACCATTGACAAGGCTGGTCGCTTTGGAATGCGCATCATTGAGCGCGAGCCTAACAAGATGCTAAAGATTGAAAGTTCGGAACCTGGCCCGATTCAGTTCAAACTGTGGATTCAACTCAAGGATTTCCACGAGACGGATTCTGCCGTAAAGGTCACTCTTGACGCTGACATAAACGCACTTATGTCGGTAATGATGAAGAAACCTCTTACCGAATTTGTAGAGTCGCTAGTGACCAAAATGGAACAGATTCGTTGATTGACAAGGGAATCAACTAGTATTCCTTTTGCTTGCTGTCGATAATTATTGTGACGGGGCCGTCGTTGATTAGTTCCACTTTCATATCGGCACCGAAACGGCCTGTCTGTGTCTTGCATCCCGACAGGGTGGCTATCTTTTCCACAAACTCCTCATACAACGGAATGGCGTGTTCTGGGCGCGAGGCGCGTATGTACGACGGGCGGTTTCCCTTGCTTGTCTGCGCGAAAAGCGTGAACTGCGACACCACCAGAAGTTCTCCGTTGACATCGCTGACAGAGCGGTTCATTACACCGTTCTCATCGTTGAAGATGCGCAGGCGCGATGCCTTCCCACACAGATAATCGACATCTTCACTGGTGTCGGCGGGTTCAATGC
>CALABN010000298.1 GCA_937885735.1 uncultured Bacteroidota bacterium
AGAGTTCAACAAGATTCATTACAGCATCTATGCCAACTTGTTTGTCGATGCGGGATATGTCCACGATGTCCGTGAAAATACGTACAACTATTTGTCTGATAAGTTGTTGATGAGTGTTGGAGCAGGTTTGGACTTCATCACTTACTACGATTTGGTGTTTCGCCTTGAGGGAACGTTGTCCAAACAGGGGCAAAGCGGTCTGTATGTGCACGTGCTGAAGGCCTTTTAGTTGAATATTATTTATGTAAATAACAATGAAACAGATAATTGCACTATCTATACTGACAATGATGTTTGTCTCGTGCCATTCACAAGGTGTCACAAGCCCTACGCTCGAGCAGAAGGTTGCCCAGATGCTGATGTTTGGCTTCCGCGACACGGCCATAACCGCGCAAAGCGAGGTCTCGCTTTGGTTGCGCGACTATCAGATTGGCGGAGTGATTCTGTTTGAGTACGATATGCCGTCCAAAAGCCGTCCACGAAACATCGTGTCTAAAGCGCAGGTTAAACGCTTGGTTGACAGCCTTCACTCGTTTTCTTCAACGCCGTTGTTTGTGGCAATAGACGAGGAGGGAGGCAATGTGTCGCGTCTCAAGTCTCGCTATGGATTTGAGCCGACAGTCGCACCGCAGTATCTTGGTTCGCTTGATAACGAGGATTCAACCCGTTTCTATGCCCGCAGGATTGCGCAGAATTGCCGAAAGTTGGGCATCAACGTCAATTTTGCGCCGTCGGTAGATGTCGATGTCAATCCCGAGTGTCCGATAATCGGCAAATTGGGACGTTCGTTTTCGGCAGATGCTACTGTGGTTGCCCGTAACGCGCGTTGGTTTGCCGACGAGCACGCCCGACAAGGTGTGCTCTGCGCCATAAAACACTTTCCAGGACACGGAAGTTCGGTGAGTGACACGCATTTAGGCATTGCCGATGTGACCGATACGTGGACAGACAGCGAGTTGGCGCCATATAAGTCATTGCTTCAGGATACTCTGCAAATCGCGGTTATGAGTTCTCATATTTTCAACCGCAAAATCGACAGTGTTTATCCCGCAACACTCTCGCAATCAATAATGTCGATGTTGCGTAACGATTTGGGATACAATGGCATAATCTTTTCCGACGATATGATGATGAATGCCATAAGCAAGTATTACGGATTGGAAGAGTCGATTTGCTTGGCAATAAACGCAGGCATCGATGTACTTGTCTTTTCAAATAATATTGATGTCTATAATCCTAATATTGTGAAAGATGCTGTCGATATTATTGTCCGTTCTGTAAAGAGCGGAAAGATTTCGGAAGAGCGCATCAGTCAATCTTATGAGCGTATAATGAACTGTAAGTCACGCATTTGCCGATAATAAATGTTATAGTCGATAAAATGCTTTTCAGTAAAACAAAAAACGGAATGTCATTTGACGGCATTCCGTTTTGTTTGTTGCGATAATTGTTTGTCACCTATTCGAAGATGCCCTGACAATCAGTGTTGCAGGAACAATCACTTCCTTGTTTTCACTAAAATCAGGTTTGCCTTGTATTTGGTCGAAGAGCAGTTTCGCGGCCAACACGCCAATCTTCATTGGATTTTGGTCAAGGGTGCTCAATGTCGGCTCAATGTAACTTGAACGGCGACTGTTCGAGAATCCCACGATTGCCACATCTTCAGGTATCTTTAGCCCGATTTCCTTTATGGCGTAAAGTGCGCCAATTGCCACTTCGTCGTTGATTCCGAATATTGCGTCGGGTGGATTCTTCATCTCGAACAGTTTGATGACGGCTTCGCGTGCATCGTCAACGGTCAGGTTGCAACGGACAATCATTCGGTTGTCGATAGGAAGCCCGTGGTTTGTGAGAGCGGCGCGGTAGCCACGGAAACGGTTACGGCCTATCAGCATATGTTCAGGGCCAGTAATCAGTGCTACCCGTTTTGCTCCACGTTCAATCAGGTGCGAAACGGCCATATATGCGGCATCGGCATCGTTAGCCACAACCTTCGGGACGTTTATCTCTTTCGATGTTCGGTCGAACAGAACCAACGGCACGTTGTTTTCTTCAATACGGTGAATGTGCTGAAACTCGTCAGTGGCTTTCGATAGTGAAACTATCATTCCGTCGACGCGGTGGTCAAGAAAACCGTAAACGTTCTGCATCTCCTTTATCATATCTTCGTTCGACGAACTGACAAAGACCTGATATCCAAGTTCGTTCGCCACTTGCTCGATGCCTTGGACAACTGTCGCGTAGAAGAAACTTACTATTTGCGGAACAACTACGCCTATTGAATACGATTTGCGAGTCTTCAGGGCCACAGCCATAGTGTTTGGCCTGTAGTTCATCTTCGATGCGGTTTCGCGCACAAGGTTTTTGGTCTCGTCCGAAATTTCAGGCTTGTCCTGCAATGCGCGTGATACGGTAGAAACCGATACCCCGATGGCTTTTGCTATATCTTTGATTGTTGCTGCCTTTTTCATCTTTGTAATGTTTTTTTTGAAAAAAATATTTTTTATAAAATATTTATATCTAAATACTTGTGTGTAGAATGCTGTTTTGTGATATGGTTTGCAAGTTAGCAGTTTGATTATAGATTGATGCGTTGTTCATAATTTGTTTTTGTCGAATGCCAATGGCAAAAGGTCGGAAACGCAACTTGCAATGTTTGTGAATTGCTTGCCATTCAACAAGACTTTGATAGGCTTGTCGTTATGAATTTCCGACTCGAGCAGTGCCTGTCGGCAAATGCCGCAAGGTGTTATAGGTTCGTCAAGCAGGCCGTCGCTATTGTAGGCTGAAATGGCTATTGCCCTGACAACTACATTCGGGTAGCGTGAATTGGCATAGTGCAAGGCAGTT
>CALABN010000299.1 GCA_937885735.1 uncultured Bacteroidota bacterium
CAATGAATTTATCACCAAATTTGACCATTAGACCAAAATTGTTGCACAATAGGACTCGATTCAAAACACCAAACCGTTCTATTTCAAATCATTATTGACAATAAACAAAAAGCCCTCCATAAATGGAAGGCTTTTGAGTAGATATTAATATTTATTGAACTCGTCTTCGACAATATTTGGATCAATCAATTTGGCTTCATCAAAAGTCAACCCATACAATTTATAAATACGATAATCAATTTCTGATTCCATATCAGAAGTATCAGAATCGATATCATTCTTTTTGGTTTCTAAAATATTTTTAGCCAACGATATAATTACTTGTTGATTACTAATGTCAACATTTGGCAATGGGAAATTTTTCAAATCATCCACAAGTATTTTGGGGAAATCACCTTTCGTTGCTTTGGGTGAATGATTAAAATGGTAAAATGTAGCCAATTTAGAATTAAGAATGGCCCATATAAATTCATATTCCAACTGTTTTTGATCCGTTTTTTTAACCAATGGCAAAAGTTGCGGATCATTTATTAAAGAATCCTCCACAATACAAGCAATAACACCTGGATTTGTTATTTCTCTAACCACCACACGTTTTTGATTAAAGAATCTCATATCCACATAAGTTGCAACGTGAGAACCATACTTTACCCAACTGCCTGTTGGATGGTAATTATATTTATTTATATCTCCGCCGAACAATTCTTGTATCCAATATTCTTCGCTTTGATTCTTAGAATGCCACAAGCGTTCACATTTTATTCTTTTCCCCTCTACTTCACCGTACGTTTTTATTAAATCCGACAACCTATATGGTATATATCCTTGAGTACAATCAAAGAAACAAGAAATAGTATTATCATTATCTGCTATCTTATTTATTAATGATATTACTCTAAAATCAAGTTTAAAAGCCAGCCCCCAATTTTGATTCATTTGAAGCAAATCATCTTTCTCTATTTTCATACGCTCTTTTGAAACAAGATCTTTCCACTTATCCATACCAGCAGTTGGTCTATAATACAAGCCATCTGTATTTTGAGTAGACTTTCTAAAATGGACTATTGCATTCCTGACAACTGCAGTTTGAAACAATTTAATAGACGTACAATCCAACAATTCTTCAACATACCAATTATCAAATATCCTCTTTCTATATTCACACGCATTATTATTAAACAACCACGCATTTGGAATAATAAAAGCAAAATCACCTTCTGGTTTCAAAAGTTTTCTTGATAGTTCTACAAAATAAAAATAGATCTCATAACCAGGACAATGACCATATTTCTTTTCAACAATTTGCCGATAATCCCCATCAATCTTAACCCCATAAGGGGGATTTCCAATCACACAATCGAACCCCAAATACTTGCCTTTTTCATCCATAACTTCAGGAAACTCGATCATCCATTCCAATGAATTTCCATAGACCAACCCCTTACCTGCCTCGCTATTTGAAATTGAATCGCTTTTCTCCAATTCCAAATTTAATTGCAACCGATATGTTGCCAGTTTATTTTTAATATTTTTAATTGATTGTTTTACTGCATTTTTTGTTTCCTTATCGCTTGTTCGTTTATATTCAACAACTTTCTTTTTGTATTCATTTATCTCACGTTCAAAATTGACATCTTTACTTACGGCCGTTCCTACTTTTATGGGATAATAACTCACTAATGAATTACCCGTTTTAATATTAATATCAATATTTGGCAACGTCTCGAATTCTCCATCAGTTTTATAATATGCATTTTTCAATAATTCAATCCACAAGCGTAACCTGCATATATTCACCGAATTAGGATTAATATCCACACCAAACAAACAATTCTCTATTAAATTGCGTTTTTCTTCAAACAATGATTCCTGAATCAATTGACTTGCCGAATTTTTTGGATTATAAACAAATGGTTCGTCGTCATCGTCACAAACAAACAATTCATCATTTTCAACAAACACTTTGTTTTTCAATCGTTTGCCATCCTTTTTCTTTAGAATGTGCAACTCTGATTTGATAAAAAGTAACTCATTCAATGCAGAAACCAAAAAATGTCCACTTCCAACCGCTGGATCACAAATTCTCAATGAGTTTATTATAGCATTTGCTTTCTCGCTATCTGCAATATCTTTTTCGCACAAATCTTCAAATGTTTTGCACTGCCACCCCATTTCTTCGTTAAATTTCCGAACAACTGTACTACGCAATGCTTCACGGCACATATATTCCGTAACAAAACCAGGCGTAAAAAAAGATCCATCTTTATATCCGTTGATTTTCTCAAAAATAAGACCTAAAACGGATGCATTAATCAATATTTTTCCTGCGTCACGAGTTAAAAAACCATCATTGTATTCACTTCCAAAATCATAAGCATCAAGAAATTTGAATAAATAATCCAATATTTTCAATTCACCTGACAATCTATTACTATCTCTATTATTTCGTAAAATTGTCGCCTTATGTACAGGTATAGCATCATCTCTTAAACCTGAAATTTTATATAGATTCTCCTCTGCTGTCAATTCGAACAGAGAACTGTTTAGATAAGGAACATTTTTGTATTTACTTGCAATTTCGGCATTTCTATCTTTAGTTGGGACCGCCAACACTTTGAAAAACAACTGATTCAAATCATCAAAGCCAGTAATTTTATTTGAATTCAAAAACAGATAATCTTTATTTCCCTTATGATAATTAACAAGTTGTGATTCAAGTAATTTTAAAAATAAAATTCTATTAATCCACGTAATTGTCAAAGACAAAGCCGTCTCAAATTGTTTATCCTTATTCGGTTCTTGATCTTCAATTTGATTTATAGCATTTTCTATAAATGACGCCTTGTTTCGTGAGATTTCATTTAACCTCCTTATTATCTTTTTATTACCATCTTTCACCTCTTCCAAACCAAGAATATACAGCAGTTCATTGTAAAAAGAAGCATTTAATTCATTTGAATCATTACAAACAAACTTTCGCAAAAGGTGTTGCGGTGACAATAGTTTAAAGACATTTACTTTTTCCTTATCGTTGTTCCCTCCTATACATAAAAGCCTAATATCAAAATATACAAAAGGCATTTTATCCTTCACCTTATTAATTGCAGGACTCGCTATTTCTTTGTAGAAAAAAGAAGTGTTATCATTGAACAAATTTGGTTCGACTTCAAATTCGTAATAATGTTTCATCAACTCTTTATTGTTAACAAAATATTTCTCAAAATCACAAGCGTCAAACACAAACCATTCATATCCATTTGTTATAACAACGTGTTTCAATTCAATATTATGTGATAACTCACGTTCTCGTAGGTAATACAAAAGTGATTCTTGCATTGCCTTTGAATTAATATTCCCTTGAGTAGGGAATTCGTTTTTGTTTCCAGGTCGTTTTGCTTCTATCAAAACTTGAATTTGTGAATTGCAATCTGTGGTCTCATATATTGCATAATCTATTCTGTCCTTTGTATTAATAAGGTTTCCACTCTTTTTATAATAGACTTCTGATAAAAAACTAGCAATAAGATTTTTATGAAATTCTTCCGATTCTTTTTTTGCACAACCTTGATCAATGTCATTCTTTAATGAAGACAACAGATTGCAAAACAAATGAAATTCCGAAGTGATTGGTTTTTGACGTAAATAAGACTTATTCAATACGTCCTTAATACTAACTTTGGGCATAGCGCTTATTTGTTTTAAGTGCTTGCTTATCCTTTTACGATAATAAAAAAGGCTGATACAACATTTACTTATTATCATTTCGGTTATAACAGGAAGCATAAAGGGCAAAAAAACGTGGACTCAACAAATCCACGTCTTGAGGCCCTCGAACTGCCTGTAATACCAGATAAGTCAAGCCCACGCAAAGCGCAGGCATTTGTTTGACTTATTCATTGGTATTACTCCTAAAATTTTCGAGGTTTCAAGACGTACCGAATAAAAATCAAAGCAAGTGCTTGATTAATAATATAAATATGTTCTTTATTACTTCTATCGACTAATTATATAATTTTTGTTACCTATCAACAAATATAATAAGTAATCATTTTTTTTCATATAGTCTCTATATAATCAACAAAAAAGCCCTCCATAAATGGAATGCTTTTTTGTTATCGAAAGACTCTATACTACTTATCCAAGTTTGGCTTTTCAAGTCCGAAACCCTTACGGGCGTCTTCGCGCTTCAGCAACCAAGCCAATGCTATGGCCACAAAGCCGAACACGGCGAAAATCAACATTGAAGGGGTGTAATTGGTGACTCCGTCAACGGTGTTTGCGCCATTCACCTTGCCAATGAGGATTGGCACAAGCGACAAGCCAATGTTCTGAATGTAGAATATCAACGCATAGGCTGTTCCCAACAGTTGCATAGGTATGATTTTTGGAACCGAAGGCCACATTGCCGAAGGAACCAGGCCAAATGCCACACCCAATACCACAATCACGGCAACGGCCAGCCACCAAGCATTGACGCCTGGCAATGCAAACACCACGTGAACAAATGTAAGCAAGACGGAACCTATTATCATAAGCGTGGCACCCTTGCCGATGCGGTCGTAAAGATTGCCGAACAATGGCGTAAGGATTATTGTGCCAAACGGCAACATTGCTGGTATCAAGCCTGCCAGACCTGCTGGAACGCCATATTTGGTTATCATCAACTTTGTGGCAAACTTAAGGAACGGGAAAACTCCTGCGTAGAACATAAGGCAAAGTGTGGCAATGAGCCAGAACCCCTTGCTGGTGAATATCAACTTAAGGTCAGACATCTTGAATCCGTCTTCTGGCTTTTCGTCTGATGAGTACGAATTGTCGAGTTTGCGGTCCATAAAGACATACACCACAAACGAGACCATACCAATGCAAAGCATTGCCGAACCCAAACCGACTGATGCAGAGACACCTCCCATTTTCTGCGCAAACGGCAACGAGAATGCCAATGCACCTGCAGTTCCTATTCGCGCAAGCGCAACCTGCAAACCCATAGACAAAGCCAGTTCATAGCCTGTGAACCATTTCACTATAACCTTGCTGACGGTGATTCCGGCAATCTCGCATCCCACACCAAACAAAGCGAAACCAACGCAAGCCCATATAACTTGCATCTGGTAGCCAAAGAATTGTCCTTCAAACTGATGTCCAACTGCATACCACTTGATTAGCGCGCCTCCAAACATAAGCACTGTTGACAATACTCCAGTAAAACGAATGCCAAATTTGTCGAGAATGATGCCACCGAAAAACAGCATCAACAAAAAGACATTGAAAAAGCCGTATGAGCCAGAAAAAAAGCCGTAATCGTCGCTTGACCAACCCAAGCCACCCTGTTCTTTGGCAAGCGTGAGCAAAGGCTCCAACGGCGACATAACATCAGTAAAGAAATATCCGAACATCATTGTCAATGAGACAATGACGAGCGTTGTCCAACGAGCCACCTTCGACTCACGCAATGAACTTACCACTTGTTCCATTTTTCAATCAATTATTATCCAATTATTTAACAGGAATATTCTTCAACGTTTCAACCACCCAAGTGAAATAGCGCTGAACCGAAGCAATATTCACAGCCTCGTCAGGCGAGTGTGGGTGAACAAGATGCGGACCACAAGCCACCATATCCCAATTGGTGTACTTTGAACCAAGAATTCCACACTCCAAACCAGCGTGAACCGCCTTCACTTCTGCCTCCTTGCCAAACACCGAAACTGAAGTACGACGCATAATGTCAAGTATTTCCGACTTCATATTTGGTTTCCAGCCTGGATATCCGCCCTCAAACTCAACATCGGCTTCAGCCATTTGGAAAATGCAACGCATTTGGTCGGCCAAATCTGCCTTTGCCGACTCCACCGACGAACGCAACAAACATTGAACCAATATTTTACCGCCTTCAAGTTTGACAATTGCAAGGTTGTTTGAAGTTTCAACCAATCCTGGCACGTCGGCACTCATACGCGCCACTCCGTTAGGGCAAGCGTAAACGGCCTTCACCAAACGGCTACCGACACCGTCGGATATTGCCTGCACTGGCATTTCGGCTAGCTCTATGCTGATTTTCAAATCAGGGTCGACAGTGTTGAGTTCGGCTTTTGCAATTTTTTCAAAATCGGCAACATCGGCAACAATTTTATCAGCATAAAAATCTGGTACCAAGACAGTTGCAAATGCCTCACGCGGAATGGCATTACGCAAACTGCCACCCTGAATGTCGGCCAAACGAATGTTGAATTTAGCCATTGCATTATATAAATATCGAGCAATCAACTTGTTGGCATTGCCACGGCCAAGATTGATATCGATGCCCGAATGTCCGCCACGCAAACCAGTGACAGACAATTTGAAAGCCTTGTGGCCTGTAGGCACGTCCTTGAGTTTTGCGTCGAACACAAACGAACCGTTGACTCCACCTGCACAACCTACACATAGTTCGCCTTCGTCTTCGTAATCTCCATTGATAAGGATATCACCTTTCAAAATGCCTGGTTTTATGCCATTTGCACCTGTCATTCCAGTTTCCTCGTCGCAAGTGAAAAGAGCCTCAAGCGGACCGTGCTGAATATCTTTTGAAGCAAGAATGGCCATAGCCGTAGCCACACCCATACCATTGTCGGAACCAAGCGTTGTGCCGTTTGCCTTAACCCACTCGCCCTCGATTCGTGGTTCGATAGGGTCGTTGAGCCAATCGTGTTTCTTGTCGCTGTTGGCTTGTGGCACCATATCCATATGTCCCTGAAGGATAACGCCTTTTCGATTCTCCATACCAACTGTTGCAGGCTTGCGGATAATCACATTGCCAATCTCATCGGCAAAAGTTTCAAGGCCGAGCGACTTGCCAAAATCAAGCAAGAAGGCACGCACTTTTTCTTCGTGCTTTGACGGCCGTGGCTGTTGTGTCAACTGATAGAAATAATTCCAAACAGCCTTTGGTTCGAGGTTTGATAGTGGGTTCATAGTTATTTAGGATTTAGGATTTTTGAATTGTGAATTGTCATAAGTTCTTCAGCAAGAAGTCAAGTTTCTTTGTATAAAGATGATATGTTGTATTACCGCCACGTATTCCGTGATTTTTATCGGTATAGACAAAATACTCAAATTGTTTGTTTGCCTGAACAAGCGCCTCACTCATTTCGGTTGAATTTTGCCAATGGACATTGTCATCGGCGGAACCGTGTATGAGCAACAGACTGCCTTGCAATTTCGAAGCGTGGGTTATTGGTGAATTGTCGTCATACCCTTGCGGATTCTCCTGTGGCGTACGCATAAACCGCTCTGTGTAAATATTGTCGTAATAACGCCAATTTGTAACTGGCGCAACGGCAATGCCTGCCTTGAACGTTCCGTTGCCTTGTGTAAGGCAGTTTAGAGCCATAAATCCACCGAAACTCCACCCGTAAATTCCCACACGTTCAGGGTCGATGAACGGCAATGTCTTCAGATAATTTGCACCGTTCAACTGGTCGGCGAGTTCATACTTGCCCAATTGCAGATATGTCAATTTACGGAACTCCTCGCCACGCGCGCCCGTGCCCCGACCGTCGCAACAGAACACCACATATCCGTTTGACGTGAGCGCCTGCTCCCAACCAATCGAAAACTCATTGAGCACCCTTTGCGAGTTTGGCCCGCTATATTGAACCATAAGCACTGGATATCGCTTTGCGGAATCAAAATCGACTGGCTTCATCATCCACGCATTCAGGCTGATGCCTTCAGGTGTGGTAAATGAGAGAAACTCCTTACGGCTCACCTTGCGCGACTCAAGCACCTCAACCAGTCGGGCATTGTCCTCTAATACGCGCAACTGCTTGCCACTACGGTCGTGAAGGGTATATACGGTTGGTGTATTGGCATCTGAATAAATGTTGATATAGAACTTGAAACCCTTGCTGAAAACGACCTCATTGGTTCCAATGCGCTGACTGATTTTTGTCTTGCGCTTACCGTCGGCGCTTATAGAATAAATGTCGCGGTTGATTGGGCTCGATTCGGCACTTTGATAAAATACCGTGTTTGTCTTTTCATCGAATCCGATAAAGTCAGTAACGTCCCAATCGCCTTTTGTCACTTGATTGAGCAATGTTCCGTCGGCGCTATACATATATATATGGTTCCAGCCGTCGCGTTCGCTCATAAAAAAGAATTTAGAACCATTGGAATTGAATGTCAGGCAATCGAATTCGCCTTCATCGACAAACCACTTATTTTGCTCATCATAAAAGACTTGAGTGGAACCTTCGGCAACATTTGCGTAAAGCATCTCCAAATGATTCTGCAAACGGTTAAGCCTGAAAACCACCAATTTTCCTGCTGGCGACCACATTATGCGAGGAATATACTGGTCGGTCTCCTCGCCCACATTGATTTGTATTTTCTGCTGATTGTCAAAATTATAGTTCCAAACAGTGACTATCGAATTTCGCTCGCCAGCCTTTGGATATTTATAGGAATATGTGTCCGGATACTGTTGTCGGCGAAACATAGAGAACTCGAAAACAGGCACTTCCGACTCGTCGAAACGACACCACGAAAGGTTCTTGCCGTCGGGCGACCAACAAAAGGCACGGTTGTACTCAAACTCCTCCTCATAAACCCAATCGGGAATGCCGTTTATGATGCTGTTGAACTGACCGTCGCTGGTTATTTGCGATTCGGTTCCGTCAGCCAGATTCTTGACATACAGATTGTTGCCACTGACATAAGCAACTTTTGTGCCGTCGGGCGAAAATGTGGCAACTTGCTGACGACGTTCATCGGAAATCGATGTCAGAGATTTTGAATTTATATCCCAAACAAAATATTCGGCAGTAAATGAACGTCGGTAAATATCCTGTCTATCAATATAAAACAGAATTTTTGTCTCGGTTTTGTCAAATACGTAATTTGTAATGCGACTGATTTTATCGGAACCCATTTGGGAAACCGAAACTATGGTTTCAACCTTCTCCCCCGTCTTGTAACTGAACTTGGCAATCTCGGAATTGTCGATTATAGCCGAATAATGAATGCCGTCGGCCATTGACACAATTCTTTCAATGCCGTTTTCGGCGAATGTGCCGTTCTTGAACAAATCGGGGAGATAGCCATCCCCCTTCGGATCATCGTCCGGCACGTAGTTTTCGCCTTGTGTGGTGTAGAGCAGGCTTTCGTTCTTGAACAAATCGTCGAGAGTAATCAAACCGGAATTCTGTTCCTGACACATTGCACTAACTGTAAATAACGATGCCAACAATAATGCCAAATGTCGCATTTTCAATATTATAATTCATCAACCACAAAGCACGCCAACAGGCGTGCATCAATATATATCATACAAAATCAATCATTTATCAGCGAAACTGACAAACGTGTCATTTGTTCTTTTCCTTTCTGGCATATTCATCATCAAGAACCTGTTCAAGTGTCTCAACGTCAATTCGTTTCGCAATAATCTTCTTGCCTTTGTCGAGCAGATAAATTGAAGGTGTGCTCCTGATGTCGTAGAACAAACGGAATCCCGACTGATTATATGGGTCCCACACGTTTATCCAATTATCAAGTTCTTGACTTTCAATAAAATCACCCCATTCTTTCTTGTCGGTTTGGGTGTAGATGCCCATAACCTCGACGCCCTTGCCCCAATACTTGTCGGCAAGAGCCTTCATCTTTGGCGTAGCCTTCTTGCAGTGTCCGCAACTTGGCTCAAAGAAGAAAAGCACGGTATATTCGGCATTGACACCAGAAATGGTGACAGGCTCATCGTTGTAAGTGTAAAGTTTCAGTTCAACGGCCTGATTTCCAACCTGATTATAGCGCAACTCCTCAACACGCTCCTCCAGTTTTGCCAACCAGGCAGAATCAGCCCACGTGGCCCTTCCGTTCAGGTAATAGTTGTCGCCAAAGAAGACGAGCACCTTGTCCATACCCATAATGTCGCTGTTGTTGTACTTGTTGAAAATAGTCTGAACAACAAAACGGAACATTTCCTCGTTGCCTTCTGTCTTGTCGATTATCAACTTGCTCTCCTTGACAATAGTGTCAGGGGCCTGAAGAATCATCTTTTCAAAATAACGGTCGAGTTTTTTCTGGAAGAAATTAGTGCGCAACAAACGGGCATCCTGGAAATCGACATAGTCGAAGAAGTGCTTTTTGTAATACTTGTACTGGAATGCCGAATCGAGCACGTTTCCTGCTGAATCGCGCGGGAAATCAGGAATTTCGACATCCTTGTTGATGCGCAAGACTGACGCCAAAAGCGAGTTGTGATGATTGGTCTCGATATCGTCCCAAAGAGCCTTGACCTCGGTGTACAAAAGGTTCAAACTATCGTTGACAATGTCCCTTTCCTTGCCTTTTGTCTGTGAGTATCGGGCACGCAACGGCATCGCCTTGTCATTTTGCGATATCATAAATTGCTGGTAATCAATATACAACTTTACCTCGTCACTACCTTCGGTCTTGAGATATTTTGTAAGGTCGTTAGAATTGCCCGTAAACTTGGTAGAAATGCTGAACGCCTGCTCCTGGTCTATCATCAACTCGAAAATGGTGTTTCCAGGGACAAGAATGAAGTAGATTCCGCCATCAAGTTTCTTGTCTCCCTTGAATGTGCCGTTGGCCTTGTTGTCGAGTATCAAAGTATCCTTCACATATTGCTTGTCGCCGAAATAATAGCCCAAATACACGGTACTGTCGGCCAAACCATCGATATGCACCTTGATATCGTAACCTTGTGAAAAGACGGCACTACCCGAAAGCAACGCCACCAACAATGTAAATAACAGCTTGCGCATCATAATTATTAGAAATTATACATTATTCCAACGCCAGCAATCTCCTTAAATTGTACGCGTTTGCTGAATTTTGTTGTTCCGTCTTCATAAGTTCCGACAGGGACATCAATATCGTCGTCGTAAATCAAGTGTGTGGAAACGCTGACAGTTATGTATTTGTTGACCTTCATAGCAATCTGGGTTTCCCAACTTACATCGACATTTTGTGGATTGTGAGTATAATTAGAGAAGAAATCGGCCTTTGAAGTGATTGAAAGATTTTTCAGAGCCTCTGCCTTGAAATCGTTCTTGCTGAACAGCAAACGCAAGTAACCGCCGAATTCACCGCGCGACTTCTTGCCGTGCTTTATCAACACGCCATTTTCATCAAATTCAGCCTTGTCGACACCATAAGAACCTGCATCGGCAAGATTCTGATTGTTGACAATGGTGTACTTGAGTGTCACTGGTGCCAAAAATGCGCTGAAGTAAGGGGTTGGCTTGTAGTCAAGACCAATTGCGCCCACAACGTAGGCTGGCGCCAAAAATGCAGAAATCTTGTTTTTGGTGGTATCATCGACATAATTGTAGCCATTGTCAAATTGAGTCTTGAAATTCAGCATAACGGCATAGTACAACGACTTACGCATCTCACGGCCGTATTTCGATGAAAATTCAAGACGGTCGTCGGTCTTGCGAAAATCGGCGTCCTTGCCTTGTTGCATAAGGCCGTAGCCCAAATCGAGAGTGTTATCCCACGAATTCTTGCCATTCTTGTAGTTGGCAAACGAGTTGAATGCACCATTGATTGATATGGAATTCTGTCCACCACCGACCCAATTTGTAAGCGACGTCTGCGAAGCGTTGACAGAAGCCACACCACCTATTTTCCAACCATTTACAGTGTCGGCATTTTGCTTGCGCAAAGCAGACTCGGCATCGGTAATCTGTGCCGAAACAATTTGTGAGCACCCTACAAGTGCAACTAAAGCGATAAATCTGATTTTCATTTTTAATATATTTTAAAAGCCCAAAAATAAACAAATTAATGTGTGTTGTGAATTTCAAATCAATTAAGGTGAGTTCTATAAATTCACCGTTTTAAATATAAACATAACGAAATTGGCTATATGAACCTTTAGTCGATTTTTGTTTTTGTCGGTATATTTATGGTTATCAGTCGTCAACAGTGCCCGCCCTGTATCCTCCTTCCGCACATAAATCCACTCGATAAAAATTCAAAAAATCTCTCGAAATCAATTTAAAGAACCCACCTTAATCTACACAAGGCAGATTTAAGGTGGGTTCTATAAATTCCCCGATTTGATTTTTTTTCAGATATGAATTGACCTTTAATCTTTTGCGTGCTTTTGAATTTTTGTCGTCATCTTGTTGACTTTCATTCAGTCACAGTGCCCGCACTGCTCCTTCGTTCAAATCATCAATCTGCCTGACAAAATCTTCAAAACCACCACAAAGCAATTTATAGAACCCACCTTAAAAGAATCATATAGAATCAACATAAATATAACTAAACACATACCTTTTTATGCCAATAGTCAATTGCCAATATCCAACAAAATCACTATCTTCACAATTCAAATTGAGAAATAAAAATGTCCACAAAAGGAACGGAAACAAGTCGCGAAAAAGTTGCCAAACTGCTTGAACAACTGAAAGAAAGCAATCCTGAATCAGTTCTTCAGATAGAGGACTACATCAAGACGGTTGAGACAAGACTACAAGCAACTCCTGCAACACAAGAAGAATCGCAATCGAATTTGGCTATCTTCGACAGCATTTACAGCCAAAGCGCCATTCTGCTGAAAAAATCGCCAGACTCCGACAACCAACTTCTGTCGTGGGTAATAGAGAATGCCAATCCAGCAACTTACGAAGTGCTTGGAACCGTTGACGAAGACTGCAAAGGACACAAACTGTCAGACTTCATTGAGGCCTCCTACAGCCTAACCGTACCCGACACGATTGACGAGAACTACGAGGATACATTCGAAGTTGACATACCAAATTTATTCAAGTATCTTGTAATCAATGTAAAAGGAAGAAGCAACGGCGACCTGATTTGTTGCATTTCCGACCAATCGGAATGCTATATGCTTCGCAATGAACTAAACAGGCACCTGCAACGCTTTGAATTGATTACAGAATCGATAAACATTACGAGTTCAAACAATTCGTACGACAAGGCGTTTGAGATGATACTTGAAAGAGTTGGATTCCACTTGTCGCCAAAACGCATTCTCGTATTCATTGACAACAACCGCAAAGGCGACCTGAAATATCAATGGACGGCTCAAGGCCACAATGCCATCGCCACAGGCACAAGCATAAACCACACTTTGTGCGAATCGTGGAACAAAATGCTGGCAGAAAGGAAAATGATATTGGGATTCAACGTCAAGAACCTGCCAACCGACATTGCCAACACTCTGACAAACATAGGCCTGCACAATGCGTACATTTTTCCACTCGCCAACAACGACAAGACTTACGGGTCGATATTGCTGGAAACAATGGAAGGCAACGCCCTTGACAACTTTGAGATAAACTACATACAGGGCATCGCCACACTGCTTGCCGGCCACATCAGCAACAAACTCATAACCGACGACCTAATAAAGGAAAAAGAGCGCGCACAGGAAGCCGACCGACTCAAATCGTCGTTCCTTGTGAATATGAGCCACGACATCAGAATACCGATGAACGCCATTATCGGATTCAGCGACCTGCTTGCCGACGAGGACCTGACTCAAACCGAACGCGAAGACTTCACGGACCAAATAAGGAAAAGCGGTCAAGACCTTGTAACGCTGATTGACAATATAATAGACATTTCGAAGATTGAGACAGGCCAAATGACCGTCAAGAAAGACAACTGCAAACTTACCACGCTGTTCAACGAGATATTGGCTCTGTACAAGAAAAACAGCAAGTTGGAAGAATGCGACGACCTGTCACTGCAACTCGACTTGCCACCAAAATATACCGACATTGAATTCAGTACCGACATTTTCAAATTCAAGCAGATTTACACGAACTTGATTGACAATGCGATAAAATTCACCGACAGCGGATTTATCAAGTTCGGCATCAGCAAGGCTTGGGACAACACCATTGAATTCTATGTTCAAGATACGGGCATAGGCATCTCTGAAAAGGAACTGCCAATCATCTTCAAACGATTCAGCAAGGTGGACCGCACTTTTGCAAAAGAATACAACGGCACGGGTCTCGGACTATCAATATGCCAAAGCCTTGTAGAAATGCTTGGGGGCGAAATCCACGTTGTGTCAGTATTTGGCAAAGGCTCAACATTCTACTTCACCCACCCGCTCCCCTGCCAACTCAACGACAACTTCAACGGCGTACGCGAGGTGAAATCGCCATACAACTGGAAAGACCACACAATTGTAGTTGTGGACGACAACGAAGACGACACAAAAATAATAAAACACATACTGACCAATACTGGCATTGACGCCGTATGGCTGAAAAACGGCAATGAGGCTTTAACCTACTTTGAGGAAGGGAACTTTGCCGACACAATGCTGATTGAACTTACGGAAAGCAACCTGAAAGCCACTTCAAAAATCCACGACATCTCACCTGTGGCTATAATTGCCCAAACTACCAACAAGTCGGCCGAAGACCGAACAATTGCACTCAAATCGGGTTGTTCAGAACTCATTGTCAAGCCAATAAATACGACGGACTTTCTTGCGACGATAGACGGATTTTTTGCAAAGAAGTGACATTCGGCAAAAAACGGCGACAATCACTCATTAAGAATCATTTCTCAACCATACAAAAAAAACGTCTGCCGATTTATGAATCACGACAGACGTTTTTTATTGCGATGATGTCAAACAAATCGCAAAGTTTGACTAGAAATACTTTTCAAGGAAATCCTGCGGGGATAAAACGGGGATTGAAGATTTTTGGAAATCACTGACATTTCTTGTAATTATCACGTCGCAATTTGCAGTTTTTGCCACTTCATATTGAATAGAATCCTCAAAATCGGGCCACTCCAACGACAACGCATTGAAAACGTCCTTTGATGTAACGTCACAAATGCCGACCAATGTTTTTTGTCGTTCGAAAACATTCGTCAACTGACTATTTGTGAAATATTTCCGCAAAACATAGAATACGTTAACAACTGAAATTGAAGAATACACCAAACAAACACTGCCTATTTCAGCCAACTGAAACAAAACCGAAGCAAAACGGAAATGTGGCTCCCTTTCTGCAATAAAGTCAATCAAGACATTCGTGTCAACAAATGCTTTCATAGAAATTTTTCGGATTTGAAATCAGCAAGAATTTCCTTGTCACTACGAGAATCAGCAGACAAACCACATTTTCCCAACGACATAGTCATTACATTATCAGATATTTTCAAATTACGCCAATCGACTTTTGGCTGTTTGGTTTCGTTTTTTTCTGCACGTTTAACCAACTTCAAGGCATACTCCGTCAATTCCTGCCGTAAACTTTCAACCGTGTATCCGCCCATTGTTGGCACACTGACAGGTATGGTAATGGCTGTGCCATAATCAGCGATTGGTTCGCTTACGGCATCAGTCTCATCTTTTATGTTGATATTCTTTTTTGCCATACTTAAAACATTATCAATGTGTATTTTCTACTAACAAAGGTAGGAAACATTTCTTTGACGACATAATAATTTTTACAAACAAAGACAATGCACGACAACCGACACTGTCCTATCTGTATATTCTATTCTTGTTCAGCGCCTTACGATATTTTTCCGCATTGGCGTTATGTTCAACCAGATTGCGGGCGAATGCGTGATAGCCAGAAAAATCGTCCTTGGCACAGAAATACAAATACTTGTGCTTATTGTAGTTAAGCACGGCATCGATTGAGGATTTAGAAGGAATGCAGGTTGGTCCTGGGGGCAAACCGCGATGCTTGTAAGTGTTGTATGGACTTTCAACCTCAAGATGCTTGTTAAGAATGCGCTTGATTTCGAAATTACCGACGGCAAACTTGACTGTCGGGTCGGCTTGAAGGGGCATTCCAACACGGATTCGATTCAAATATACACCTGCCACATCGGGTTTTTCATCGTTCTTCAGCGTCTCCTCCTCAACAATCGAGGCGAGCGTGTAAACCTCGTCAGGCAAAAGTTTGACAGCCAGCGCCTTCGACCGACGGTCATCGTCCCAAAACTTGACATTCTCGGCATACATACGTTCAAGAAACTGCTCGGCACTGGTGTTCCAATTGAAATGATATGTGTCAGTTATGAAAAGTGCGAATGCTGTCTGACTCGTCTTGCCAAATTTTGAAAGATATTCATTGTTTGTCAACAACTTGTACAACTCATCAGAATCGGCCTCAAGCCTTGAGCCAACATAATCGGCAAGTTTCCTTACCGAACGCATCTTGTTGATTGTGATTTTTACAGGCTCTTGCGCCCCACTCCTCAACAAGTTGATTATCTGATTATTGCTCATTCCATTCTTGATTTTGAAACGTCCAGCCTTGACCAACTGCGGATAGTTTTTCTGGCGTGCAACCCAATCAAACGACTCTTTATCTATAATGAAACTACTGTCAACGAGCACTTTAACCACATCAGCATAAACACTGCCTGTAGGTATGTAGACATAGGCTGTCTTGCGCCCCTTCAAATCAACATTTGGACGCTGTACATCACCATAAATATTATATGCCAAAAAGCCAAACACCACTGCGCCGACAAAACCTGACAGCGCAAGCCACTTGCCTATTTTAGACTTTTTTCTTTTAACCACAACTAATAGATTTATAATGGGCGACAAAGGTAATGGATTTTATCGTAGTACGGCTACCATTGCGAAAAGATGACGCCGACAATACATATTATATAGTTTTATATCAAATATAATTTATTCAAAACCAATAAAATAAACAAATAGAATGATTTATTGACAGCAACGCTTCAAATGCAACATTCAGCCAACTTTATTCAACACAAAGCGGTTAATAACCAAATAGTTTATGTATTGAACATTTGACTGTGCGACAATACATTTATGCAAGAATGCGGTTGCAAGGATTAGCCAATGCTTCTGCAAGACAAATTACACATCTACAATTATTTGCAATATGAATAGAATATTCGGGACGGGTAATGCCAATCTCTTCGGGAAAACCATTATGGTTGCCGTGGTAACCTTGCTTGCATCATCACTGAACGCACAAGACATAAAGGAACTACAGCAAAAACTGCAACATACAAACGACAAAAGCGAACAGATTACCCTGCTGAACAAACTTGGCGACCTGTCAAGAAACGCAAACGCCATTTCGGAAGCCATTGAATATCACCAAAAAGCACTGAATATTTGCAGGGAAACAGGCGACATTGCCAACGAGGCCAAATCGCTCAACTACATTGGTTCATCTTATTGGCGCATAAACAATTTCGACTCGGCGCACTACTATTACGGAATTGCCTTGGAAGCAAGTCTAAAAAGCGGAAACTCCGATGACAAAATACGCATACTCAACAATTTGGCTTTGGTCAGCCAAAGTCAGGGCGACTACTTTACAGCCAACTACTACTATCAAAAAGTGGCATTAAACTGGCTCAACGCCAACAACAAAACCGAATATGCATCAACAATTAACAAAATTGGCAGTATGTACCTGTCACGCAACCTTTTCGACTCGGCATTGGTACAATACAAAAAGGCTCTCGACATACGCACCGAAATAAAGGATACAATGGCTATAGCACTATCATACAACAATATAGCCACAACATTCAAGAATCAAAACAGATTCGACTCCGCCCTCGCCTACCTGCAAAAATCCATTGACCTGCTTACCGCCATTGACGACAAAAACGGACTTGCCGAAGGCTACAACAACCTTGGCGGTCTGTATTGGCAAAGCAAGAACTACAAGAATGCTTTGTCCAACTACCTTCAGGCACTCGACATACGCGAGCAACTCGGAAACACGGAAAAAATTGCATCGACACTGAACAACATAGGATTAATTTACAAGGACTTGAGCAACTTTGACAAGGCTCTTGAATACTACAACAAATCGTTTGAACTTTACAAACAGATTGAAAATCAATTCCTTCAATCGGAAGCGCTAAACCTGATTGGCGGTGTTTATTGGCAATCAAAAAGATACGAAGAGGCCCGCGACGTTTACAAGAATGTGGTGAAGATGCGCATAGCCGTTGGCGACAAAAAATACATCGCCCGCTCCTACACAAACCTTGCATTGGCCTACAAAAGCCTGAACGAGCGCGACTCCGCACTTATGCAGTACAACAATGCCCTTGAAACCTACCGCGACCTTGGCGACAAGATGAACGAGGCTTCGCAAATAAACAACATTGGCAATCTGTATCTAAAATTCAACGAGACAGATATGGCGATTGAATCATTCAAGAAGGCACTTGAAATCAGGCGTCAGATTGGCGACCAGATAGGCATAGCCTATTCCAACCTTGACCTTGCAAACGCTCATATTCAAAAAGGCTCCAACGCCAAAGCGCTCCCAATGCTGAACGAGGCGCTGGGCATTGCAAAAACAATGAAAAACAGCGAACTTGAAAAAGACGTATTATACTCGTTGTCAGAAATATACGCCACAAACGGCAATTTTGGCAAAGCCTACAACAACCTTCTTAACTACATTAATCTGAAAGACAGCATTTTGAGTATAGAAAGCATCAAGCGCATCGCTGATATGCAAATAAGTTACGAAACCGAAAAGAAAGAACACGAACTGAAAATCAAGGATATACAAATCATCAAAGAGCAGGAACGCAACAGCCGTCAACGCATAAAACTATATTTTGCAATCATTGGACTGATGATTGTGCTGGGATTCGCCTCTATTGTGGCTCGCCAAAACAAGCGCATCCGCAAGGCAAACGAGATGCTCGACTTCCAAAACAAGCAGATTATACAACAAAACGAGGAAATTGAGCAACAGCGCGACTACGTGACTATGCAACGCGACCAGATTGCCGAACAGAAGGAAAAAATCACCGACAGCATTGAATATGCAAGCCGTATCCAAAACGCAATGCTCACTCCAAAAGCCGTTTGCGAGCAACTGCTACCGCATCACTTCATTCTGCTTAATCCACGCGACATTGTAAGTGGCGATTTCTATTGGATAAAGAAAGTTGGCAAACTGACCGTGGCAACAGCCGTTGACTGCACGGGGCACGGCGTTCCTGGCGCATTTATGAGTATGCTAGGCTCCACCCTGCTTGAGCAGATTGTGTCAACGGGCAATTTCGACAGCGCTTCCGACATTCTTGAAAAGATGCGCAAATCCGTAAAAAGTTCTCTGCATCAGGAAGATAAGATTTCATCACAATCCGACGGTATGGACTGCGCCCTCTGCGTCATCGATTTTGAAAACAAAAAACTGCAATTTGCTGGCGCAAACAATCCACTCATCATCATTCGTCAAAATGAAATTATTGACATTGAACCAGATAGAATGCCTATTGGCATTCACGTTTTTGAAGAATACCCGTTCACAAACAAAGAAGTGGAACTTCAGGAAGGCGATACATTATATATGTTCTCCGACGGATTTGCCGACCAATTTGGCGGTTCGAACGGACGCAAACTGATGATGAAGAATTTCAAAAACCTGTTACTGGAAATCAGCCAAAACCCAATAGAAAACCAAAAGGAACTGCTCAACCAACGTTTCAAGGAATGGAAGGGCGACTACCGACAAATTGACGACGTGCTTGTACTCGGAATCAAGATATAGGCAAGCAACACTGATTCAACCCATTAGCACTAAAAGAAGAACCCAATGAAACTGTTTTCAACCACTCTGCTCTGCCTTGCGACAATTGTCGCTCAAGCACAGACAAAAACCGAAACCTTGACTGAAAAGTTGAACAACTGCAACAATGAGGAAAAATGCGGATTATTGCTTCAACTTGCTGAATTAAATCAAAATACATATCCAACACAGGCTCGTAATCAAGTGAATGAGGCTATTTTTATGGCACAAGGATTTGGCGATTACGAGACATTTACCAATGCATTGACAATCAAGATAAAACTTCTTTGCGCAAATGACAGCACCGACGAAGCGGAAAAACAATTGACGCACTTGGTCAAGGCAACAAAGAAATCGGGCGACAAAGAATTGCAAGCCAAAGCCTTACTGGCTGAAGCCGACATTCTAACCCACAAAGGCCAATATGACGAGGCGCTGAACATCTACAGCAAACTTATGGACGACTGCAACAAAGCAGGCTACAGCGACATTGCCATTGCATCGTCGAACCAAATGGGCTACATATACCGCGAGAAAGGTATGGCGGAACAATCGCAAAAGGCATTCCTAAAAGCCATAGAAATTGAAAGCCACAACGATTTTCCTAAACTTAAAGCCGTAAGCCTCAACTTTTTAGGCAGTCACTACTGGCGCAACGGACAATATAGCCAGGCGCTCGACTACTATAATCAGTCACTTGAAATACGAAAACAGTACGGCAACGATTTTGACATTGTCAACTCATTGATTAACATAGGAAATACATATCAAAATATGGGCAAATACGACAGTGCCACAGTCTTCCAGACAAAGGCGATGAAACTTGCCCAAAATTGGGAAAACAGACTTCCTGAAGCCCAAATCCTAAACTACATAGGCAACATTTACTGGCGTAAAAGCCAATACGACAGCGCATTGGTTTATTACCACAAATCAATCGACTATTATGAAAAATCGGGCAATCTGCTAAAAACAGCAAGCCTGAACGATAACATTGGCAACGCATTCAAAATGAACAGCCAATTCGACTCTGCAATGTGCTACTACAATTCTGCTTTGTCGATTCGCGAGAAAATAGGCTCAAATTCCGACATTGCCTACTCGCTTTCAAACATTGGTTCAATATATTGGAAAACAGCCAAATATCCACAAGCACTCGACTCCTACCTGAAGGCATTGACCATTAGGGAAGAACTTGGCGACAAGACAAACACCGCAAGTTCAATGGTCAATATTAGTTTGATATACAAAGAGTTGTCAGACTTCGACAAAGCCATAGACTATCAAAGCAAGGCTCTTGACATTTACAAAAGCATTAACAACAAGGAACTTACGGCATCTACCCTAAACCAAATAGGCAATGTCTATTGGACTTGGGGCAACCTCAACCTCGCACTCGAAAACCATATGCAAGCACTACGCCTGCGTCAAGAAATTGGCGACCAAAACTCAAGCGCTGTGTCTATGAACAACATAGGCCTGATTTACCGCGATATGGGCGATTTCGACAAGTCTGAAAAATTCTTCAACGACGCCCTGGAAATCTACGAAAAATCTGGCAACAGACAATCGGCTGGCTTTGTCCTGAACAATATTGGCGACCTATTGTCACGCGTTGAACAACAACAACTTGCACTTTTACAATACAAAAATGCGCTCAAGATATTTGAGGAAATGGGCGACAAACGCGGACTTGCAATAACATCGCAAAACATTGGTCAACTCCTATATGCAACAAACAGATTTGCCGAAGCCAAATCATTCTTTGACAATGCGTTGACATCGGCACAACAAATCAACGACCTTGAAATAACAAAGAACGTAAGTTTCGACCAATTCAACCTATACGAAAAGATTGGCAACAATGCAAAGGCATTGGAAGCCTACAAACTCTACAATGCGTGCCGTGACTCAATCAGCAGCAATGGAAACATTCAGCAAATGCTTGAAATGCAATCGCTTTACGAGATAAACGTCAAAGAAAAGGAAATAGAATTGCTGAAAAGCAAGGCTGAAAACACGGCGCTGAAATTGAGCAATCAACAACGTCGGACGGCATATTTCTGCATAGCACTGATTCTGGCACTGGCTTTGGCCATAGCCGTTTTCGTAGGTTACCGCAACAAAAAGCGCTCAAACGAGATGCTCCGCAAGACATTCTCAATAATCGCCCACGACCTGCGTAGTCCAGTAGCATCGTTGAGCAATATGACAGGACTGCTCAATCAAGACGAAATTGAACTCGACGACAACGACCGCAAAGAACTGCTCCAACAATCGGAACAACTGACACAATCGACTCTGCAACTGCTTGAAACTCTGCTTGAATGGTCGCATTCACAAAAAGGCGACATTGTGGAATACAACCCTGAAAGACTGTCGATACGCGCCATTGTAGATGAGGTTCTTGCAACTGCAAATCCAGTGGCAAACAGCAAGCAACTGAACATTGTCAACCTAATAACTGACAACGACTTACAAGTCTTTGCCGACCACAAGGGGTGTCTGCTCATATTGCGAAACCTGATTATGAATGCCGTGAAATTCTCGCACAAAGGTGGCGAAATCCAAATATCGGCACACAGGGAACAAGACAACATTATTGTCGGCGTAAAGGATTTTGGCATCGGCATCGCCCCTGACGACCTGAAACGCATCACTCAAGGCTTGAACTCGTCTTCGCGCCGTGGCCCAGCCAACGAGAAAGGGTTCGGATTGGGAATGCGCTTCTGCATCGATTTCGTACACGCAAACAAGGGCCGTCTTTGGGCCGACAGTGAGGAAGGCAAGTTCACTGTGTTCTACTTCAACCTGCCAATGGCATAGGTCGAACCGCCGTACTTAATTGATTATTATCTGTTTAGATATAGATGCAAATTTAGTGTTTATGCGCAAGACATAAACGCCATTTGGCAAATCATGAAGATTGACTGACGTTTTGCAAGCGTTCACAGTCAATGACTTGACTCTTGTTCCCATAGCCGAAAAGACATCAATCTGCACGATTTCCGTTTCGCTCTCGACAAACAGCATTCCGTCAGTGGGATTTGGGTAGATGCTGACGTCAGTGGTTGCAACAGCCATTTTTTCGGATATCGACGTGATTGAATGCCTATCTACATCCATAAGCCCGCGATGCCACATTCCTCCATAATAGAGGCTGAAATTGTACGCACCTACCCAAACACTTTTACCGTCAGGCGAGACACCCAACGCTGTATAACTGTCGATATCGGAATAAAAATCGGCAAAATTTGTAAACGTAGCCCCGTCATCGACACTATACGATATGCCCGAATTTGGATAAATGCCAACCGACATAAGCGTGTCAGTTCCAGGAATATATGACAATGCCGAAGAGTAGAAATTGGTGCTGTCGGCAATCTCCTGCCACGATTCTCCGCCATCTGTTGTCCGATATGCTGAAAAACTGTCTTCGCCCTTGTCCTTGATAACCCCGCATTGACCATTTCTGAACGCCACACCAAAATACGACGACATTGGCGTTTGTGTTGCGGTCCACGTGGCACCCCTGTCAACAGAGCGGAACAACCTGCCTGTGGTAGTGCTGAAAAAGACGGTGTCGCCACAAACGCAATAGCAACCAACTACACCCGTTTCATCTTTCTGATTTGCAGGAATTCGCGACGAAGAAACCCGATTCCAGTTCTCGCCTCCGTCGGTGGTTGTGTAAATCTCAAAATAACCATTGTTCGGGTCGCCCAAACAGACACCATTATTAACATCCCAAAAATGAACAACATTAGGAAAGGCATCTGCCCCGTCAAACGTAGCCGACTTCTGAATCTCCCACGTTTCACCGCCGTCGGTGGTATGGGCAACCTTTCCGCCTGTCAACGTCCTTGAATTGGAACTCACATAAACAGGCGCCCAAGCCTCCTTGTCACTTATGGCACATATCATTGATATTGAATAATTTTGATAACCAGAAAACTTAACCCTTCCTGATTGCCAATATTCACCGCCATTTGTGGTGCGACAAAAATACATACACGATTTGTTCTGCCCAAAGCCATCAAATGCCGACGCCCAGGCAGTTTTTGAATCAACAACAGATATATTGTTGATGCCACAATAATCACGGAACCCCGATGACTGCATAGTCCAAAGCACAGGTGCATTGACATCTGGCTCGATGCCTACAATGGCGTCAATCTCTTCAGAAAAGACCGTCGTTCCGAGAATCATATTTTCGACATAGAAATAGCCATCGTAATCGCCGTCCCATCCCCAATTAACGTGCAGATAACCTTCTGAATTATAGCCATCTACCACCCAAGCGTGTCCTTCCTGTTTTTTGGTTGCACCCGAATAAATGACAGGCCTTCCCGCATCAATTTCTCCAGATATGAGGGCAAACCAGTCCTTGACACTGTAATTGGAATAACTACAAAGTTTTAGGTCTTTGCTATAAAGGAAATAATTGACCAAGGCAGGCAAAACATCGCAACTGTACGAACCTGAACCGTCTTCTGTATACGACATATTCACTGACACGCCAGCGTGATAAAGCAACTGTGCAACCGCCGATTTTTCCGCATCAGTATGATTGTCGCGCAACTTGTCGTGCATCAAGTCCCAACGATATGTAGTGGCGCCAAAATTGGCAAATTGAGGTCCACGTTCTGGTTCATCGGTAGGAATGTACTCGTGCCAGCCACGGCCTTGTTTGGGCCAATTGTGAAAGCGCATCACCTGCCCCATTGCCACCGCCATACAACCAACATACGAAGGGCAGGAATCGTTGTAACAACCCTCTTGCCCCCAACGCGAGGTAACCAACGGCCCCACTTCAACAACATTCTCGTTTACGTTTGACTGCCCCATAGCAAACGCTTGCCATTGACGTTGAACTGACAACGATGCGCCATCTATTTTACGCGCTTCGGAAATGGCTTGTCCATACCTGTCAAGTTGAAACAAAAGCGACTTGTTTTCAGCGACTTCGCCAGCATCGGAAGTGGCAGAATAGCCCAAGACAGGCACAACGGCATCGTCGGCGGAAATAATGGAAAATCCGCCATCGGCATAAGAAAAGACATAATACAACGTGTCGCCATCGGCAATGCCCGTGTATTTAAGTTCAACTGTAGATGTCGATTTCTGCGTATTCTTTCCAAACAAGTTCAAAGCCACATTGGAAGCCCTTTCAACAGAAACAGGCCCCGCAAAAAGCGAAAAAGAGCAAAGAATAATGGCAAAACTTATGGCAAACCTCATTGCAAATCAAATTTTCATCCCCAGAAAATATAAGCCACCACAATGCCAGCAATGATACTGGCCAAGTCGGCAAGCAGGCCACAAACCACGGCGTGACGCGTCTTTGCAATGCCTACACTGCCAAAATAAACGGCTAAAATGTAGAAAGTGGTGTCACAAGACCCCTGGAAACAACAAGCCAAGCGCCCTGCAAACGAATCGGCACCCAAAGTGTTCATTGTGTCAATCATAATTCCGCGTGCACCAGAGCCACTCAACGGCTTCATAAACGCCGTCGGAAGGGCATCTACAAACTGCGTGTTGACGCCAATCAACGAGAAGAACGAGCGCATACCGTCTATCAGGTAGTCCAATGCGCCCGAAGCCCTGAACACGCCAACTCCGACCAAAATGGCTATCAAATATGGAATAATCTTTATCGCTGTTCCAAAACCTTCCTTTGCGCCCTCTATGAACGCCTCGTAAACATTCACTTTCCGTCTGATTGCCAACAAGATGAACGAAATAATAATAACAAAGAGGATTATATTGGCCATAAGCGACGACTGTGCATTCACCTCTTCACGTGGCAACCTCACAAAATACCAAATCAAGCCACTGATAGCCAATGAGAATACAGCAAAATAGCCAAGGAGCACCTTGTTGAAAAGATTGATTTTCTGATAAATGGACACCGACAAAATGCCAACCAGCGTACTGAAGAATGTGGCAATGAGAATTGGAATAAAAACATCCGACGGGTCGGCTGCGCCCATTTGCGCACGGTAAACCATTATGCTTACAGGTATCAGCGTCAAGCCAGAAGTATTGAGCACCAAAAACATAATCATTGAGTTTGATGCCGTGTCCTTTTTCGGGTTCAATTCCTGCAATTGGCTCATTGCCTTAAGTCCGAGCGGTGTGGCAGCATTGTCAATGCCAAGCATATTGGCGGCAATGTTCATCATTATAGAGCCATTGACAGGATGATTTTTTGGAATTTCAGGAAACAATTTATTGAAAAAAGGCCCCATTATCCGTGAGAACACCTGTATCATTCCGCCCTTCTCGCCTATTCGCATCAATCCGAGCCACAAAGTCATTACGCCAGTCAAGCCAAGCGAAATCTCAAAGCCCGTCTTCGACATATCGAACGTACTGCTGACCATTGCAGAAAACACCTCCGTATCGCCACAGAAAATCAGTCGTGCAAGGGCAACCACAAACGCTATCAGGAAAAATGCTATCCAAATATAATTTAGAGCCATTCTGTCAATCTTTTTTCATTAGACATTTATTCGTTGGTTTTACCCTTATCAATCAACGAGTTGAGAATATTGCGCATTCGCCCGCTGTTCCAATTGGCAATACCGCTCTTGCGCAAGACTATATTGCCATCGGCATCAATTACGAAAGTAGTTGGCAATGAATTGGTTGACAATTGTTCTGGATATTTGCCAATAGGAAAGAAAACTGGAAAATCCCATTTCTTGCGTTTCACCAGTTTTGCCATCTCGCGTCTGTCTTCATTGTTTACAAAGAGGAAATTGACCTTGTCGGAATAATCGCGGTAAAGTTTTTGAAACTCGCTCATTTCGGCCATACAAGGCGCACACCACGATGCCCAATAGTTGAGCACAATAGGTTTTCCTGCAAAGTCGGCCAACTGGCAAGTGTCGCCCGACAATGTACGCAGACGCCATTCTCCTGAAATATTGTACAAAGGAATTGGCTCCTTGAGCAACGGAGCCTGATACAAAAACGCCGTAGGCCTCAACATCAGCGTTATTGTGGCTGTGCGCGTTGGCGGTATCATTATGAATATGGCCAATATGACGATTACCGCATCAGTGGCCAAACTTAACTTTGATTTGCGTTGCAAAAGTTTCTTGAACATTGCCTTTATTTTTGGCGCAATGTAACAATTTTTGCAATAGGCTTGTACACTGGTTTGCAAGGCTGATGCCTGACAACCATTATTCAACAACAAGTTTTTGTGTAGATGTCTGTCCGTCAACAGAAACCTTTACCATATAAACGCCAGCGTTCAATTTAGGATTGATGCGCATTGCCGAGCCAATAGTCTTGCAAGATACATTGCTGACAACCTTGCCCATTGCATCTACAATCTGCACCTGAACATTTGCATTGTTGCTTGCGCCCAAATCGATTGTAAGCCCGTCGCCATTTTTATATGGATTTGGGAATACCTTGACCATACAAGGCTCAACCGACAATGACCTTTTAACAACAACTTTCTTTGAATATTTCGAAGTGCCATCGTAATCAGTCTGCTGAATCAAATAATACGAAACTCCGTCAAGAGGATAATAATCTACAAACGAATAGTTTAGAGTCATAGTGCTGTTGCCAGCGCCAGCCTCTGTGCCAATTTGTTCAAAATTCTCGCCATCAGCAGAACGGTAAATGGTGAAATAATCGTTGTTCTGCTCGCTCTCGGTCGTCCAATAGACGTTTACGATGTTTGTCTGGGCTGATGCGGTGAATGATGAAAGGACTATTGGCATAACCACATTACCTCTCTGAATATTATTAACATTAAAATGATTAGACAATTGAGAAACACACGATTCGCCTGATGTTGCATTATTATCTTTGCAATAGAACTCATTAGCGGCAATTGTTCCACTACCCGTTATGTTTTCATTACCACCATCATTATCATAATATATACTTAAATTTCCTGCAACTCTCAAAGTTCCGTCAATAGTAGAATTTCACTAATAAACATCCATCTTACCATACACCTCCATATCTCCATTTAATGTCATATTTGATCCATTTGTCAAAGTAAAATCGCCATCAAACCGCAATTGTCCGTTCTGCGAAACTGAAAAATTTGCGCCTGAAGTTACAATTCCGTCACCCTTTACCCTTGCACAACCATTATCCAAAACCTTTAACGTTGAACTGCCATCGTGAGACGTGAAACTGCTTGATTCGAATGTTCCACTGACATTAATGGTTGATTGAGTACCCATATCAGTTTTTTCTGCAACATCAAAACTGCTACCGGAATTCACATTTAGCGTCACTCCTGCCCCTCCATTTAACACCAAATTAGACACATTAACACTTGTATTTGTCAATGTCACTTTAGTATTTTGTGTTATTGTCATTGTATTTAGCGTTAAATCCAAATTTGAATACGTAACACTAAAATTTCCTTCAAAAGTACTACTACCAGAAATTGTAAGTTTTTTACCATTTCCATTTATGGTCAAACTTCTTCCATTCCAATTATTTGTGATATTAAACGAACCATTGACAGTGATATCATTTATCAATGTTATATTCACATTTTCACTTGACATACGTGCTATTGCTTCATTCCAGTCTACGGCACTACTTACAGTTAAGTCAACCGCCAACGACAAATTGTTCACCAAGAACAATGTAACCACAAATAAAACAATGTGCTTTTTCATAATTAACGTCCTCCCCTATATTAATTATGGTATAAAAATCGTGTTTTTTTCACCAATGTATAACTCCATTCGTGTAAAAAAACAATCATTTTGTGGCAAAAAACACGCTAATAATCAATATGGCTACACGAAAAATACTTAAGTAACGGCATTTCCACGGCATATTGTAGCGGAAACAAAAAAGCCGACTTTTTTGAGTCGGCTTTTATCTATATATCAATAATATAATTCAGGAAACGTATCCTATCAACCGCGGACTTCCTTGCAAGCGGCAAGAATTCCGTCGAACATTGCCTTTACGTCCCTTTCGGCAACGGCAGAGAATGCAATTCGGATAAGTCCGTTTATGTTGATTGTACCAATGCTGTACTTCTCTATCAACAACATACGTACATTTTCGGCATCAATTCCGTCGGCTGGCTTTATGCACATAAAGTAACCTGAATTGTATGGAAGTGGCTTGAAGAATTCAGCATATTTCGAGTCCTTTAGCGTATTGCGGACTGCATTGTAACGGGCTTGAAGAATGTCAAATTTAGCTTTCTTCTCTGCATTGTATGTTGGAGATTCAAATGCTTGAACCAAAAGCGATTGCGAAAGATTGCTCGCATTTGAGATATTGCCACGGACAGCACCTGCCGCCTTGTTCTCCAATGCCTCGTAAAGTTGTGCATCGCCACCCTTGACAGCGAATGTCACAAAACCTACGCGGAAGCCCCAAACGTAATCTTCCTTGGTTGGTCCGTCAACCTTGACTGCAAGCACATTCTCGTGTACGTCAGCCAAATATGCAAACGGTGATTGGCGGTCGATGCCCTTTTCGTAAACTAAACCGAAATATGCATCATCGCAGACAACGACAATCTTCTTGCCCTTTTCCTTCAGATGCTCCTTCTATTAATCCTGGTAAATCTGCTACTACAAATGATTTACCTTCTCTTACTTTAACTACGCCTAAATTAGGTACTAATGTTGTAAAATGATATGCTGCTATTTTAGGCTTAGCTGATGATATTTTAGATATAATTGTTGATTTTCCTACTGATGGTAAACCTACTAACCCTACGTCTGCTAATAATTTGAGTTCAACTTTTACTTTTCTATATTCTCCTGGTTCACCATTTTCT